>JAYVBB010000297.1:0-9836 GCA_043750715.1 Pseudomonadota bacterium
GCCGCGCCAGCATGTCGTAGAAAACATGGCCTTATCTTTTCGCGTGGCTGCTTTGGGCGCAATAGCCGGGCGGAAGGGGAATCGGCGACTCAAGGCTCGCGAGAGAAATAATCCAAATATATCGGGCTCATACGCGTTCCTCGGCCGTGCCTTCACGTAGTCCCCGAAAAGAGCCGATAAGTGGGCATGCGCACAGGAACTCTCATCGCACTATTCGGTCTGGCCTGGGTCACCTTGGCCTGCGCGAGCTCCGACTTCTCGGGCGGGGCGCCTTCGGCGAAGAAAGCCGGCTCCAAGGGCAAAGAAAAAACCGAAGAGCCCGAGGCCGAGAAGCCTGACCCTGACGACACCGACACCGACGGCAAAGACGTCACCGACGACAAAGACACGGCCGCCGCCGCCGCCGCCGAAGAGGCGAAAAATGCGCCGACCGATCTGCTCGAGCAAGACGGAGTCCTCGCGGCGCCGGTCAACTACGATGCCTGCAAGTCGCTGCCCGCGTCAGGGAAGACGGCTTACGGGAAGTGCCAGGAGAACGCGGTCGTCGTCATCGTGAACGACGGCAAGGCTCAGGAAATGACCTGCTGTCCACTTTCCGGCAAAAACATTTTCTCGAAAGTTCCGGCGGAACTCTTCGTCGCGCGCTCGGGGCTATGCCAGGCGAACGAAGTGCTTACCGGCATGGCGAACACGAGCGGCGGCGTCATTTGCTCGAAGATCTACACCAAGTACCTCACCCTTACGACATCCGTGCCGTCGGTCTACGTGGTCGGGAACACCCCCGGAGTGATGGGCGAGATCGCCAAGAGCTACAACGTCAGCGACACCTGCATCTGCCCAGAGAAGACGGTCGCGATCGGTGGACACACCGCTAGTGACAACCGGTGCGGGGAGCAGTGCGTGGTCATTAAGAAGAAGTGACCGCCGACGCCGCGAAATGCGGATCTCCTCTGGCCAATCCCGAGGCCGAAGTAGGCAGGTCGACGCAGCGGCGGCATGCGATCCGGAGCTCCGGTCGATGCCGTCGTGGGGAACGCTCGGCGCACTGCCTGTCGACTAGGTCAGTTGACCGGAAGCTTGCCGTTGATCTCGGTACCCGAACCTGCTCCCGTTCCCGTATCGGAAGCGGTCTCGGTGTTCGGGTTGGTGGACACGTCGGTGGTCGTGGTGTCCGTGCCAGGTCCGGTGCCGGTATCGATGCCCGAACCGGTATCCGCAGGAACGACCGGCACAGGCTCGCCGCACTTGCCGCTATTAAGGCAGTCCGGTTCGGCGACGTAGGGCACGAGCGGATCGGCGCCCGGATCGACCCCGAGGCACTCGTCTGGCTGCGGAGCCGGATCGCCGCAGACCGGACCCGCAGGGGCTTCAGGCGCGCAGGCGTACGCAAATGCATAAGCAGCGGCGTAGGCGTAAGCGTATGCGAACGCCGTCACCGTTTCGCCGCTGGCACACTGCGCGGTCGCTTGACCGACGCCAAAGCCCGCGGCAACGAAAGCCGCGGCCGAGCAAACACAGTTGTTGGGACACGCCTGCCCCGGTTTCCAGCCGCCCGCAGCGCCGCCGGCACCAGCAGGTGCGCCGGCTCCCATCCTGGCCCTGATACACGCCGCGACTATCGGCGCCGCGGCGATCGCTTCGGGTTCCGCAACCACGACGACGGCCTCTTTCAGCGCCGCACCGGTAAGAGTTTCGGCGGTGAGTTCGGTAAGGCCGCGGGAGAAGCGCAGCGAGTTGACTTGATCGAGCAGCCGGCGAAATACGACCGGATCTTCGGAAGCCATTTTCTTGAGCGTTTTGACGTGCTCCGCCGCTTCCGCGTAGATCTTGGAACTGGGATCCTGGAAAGCAGTGATGAACTCTTGGCGACGTTCGCCAGCGGATAGCGATTCCTTCACGCTTTCGGCGCGCGCGGCGTCGATTTCTTCAGGAGTCTTTGCAGGAGCCGTGGTACCCGTCTCAGTCGCAGTTGAAGCGGAATCCGAGTCCGAGTCGTTTTTATTGCAAGACGGGAACATCAGCGCAGCGGCGATGAGGCCTAAAATTGCGTTCTTTTTCACGGCGGGGCTCCCTTTCGCTGAGGCTCTATGACTCCTAACGGCAGAATTCACCGAAATGCTTAGGCATTTACAAAACTGAAAATCATATTAGATAGTTATATTGATGTTTTGCGACAGGTCCCGGCTCCCTTCTGCTTGCCACGCGCTGCGGCTTATCGGAAGATCCCTGCCTTGGAGGTCCCCGATGAGAAAGCTTTACGGATCAGGCGGCAGCCGGTGGGTGAAACCCTACTGGACTTTGAAGGAGCTGGACGTTCCCTTTGAGGAAGTCCCGGCGAGCATCATGAAGGGGGACACGCGCAAACCCGAATTTTTGGCGCTGAATCCCTTCGGCAAGCTTCCCGTCTACCAGGACGACGACATCGTGCTGACCGAGTCGGCGGCGATCTGCACCTACCTCGCCGACAAGTTCTCCGCCAAGGGTCTGATCCCGAAACCGGGGACCATCGCCCGGGCCCGCTACGACCAGTGGGTCAGCATCATCATTTCGGAGCTCGAGCAGCCGCTCTGGACGATCACCCGGTACATGTTCGTTTACGGGGATCTTCCCCACAAGGGTGGGGCGATCGAGACGGCGAAGACGGAGTTCAAACGTACGGCGAAGGCTGTGACGGAAATGCTCGGCGGGAACAGCTTCCTGGTCGAAGACAGGTTCTCTGTTGCTGACATCATGATGTCTTACACGCTGAAGTGGGCGTCGATGAGTACAGTCATGGGTGAGGATTTGCTGGCACCGCATGGGACGCTGGGCGCGTACCTGAGGCAGCATCAGGATCGGCCCGGGTATCCGAAACATCTTTACGGATGAGTGAGGACGGAGCGGTCATGGATCAGGCGACGTTTGCCATTCGAAGAATAACGGACTTCGTGTCCGAGCACGTTACTCCCCGGGCGACGATTTTAGACGTCGGGGCGGGGCGCGGGGTGATCGCGCGGGAGTTGGGGGACCTGGGGTTCCAAGTCACGGCCATCGATCCGTCCCCCAAAGCCGTCGAAAGGGCGAAGGCCAACGGCGTCAAAGTCCTGCAGGCGCCCATCGGGACGTTCGTGACGGATTCGATGTTCGACGTGGCCTTGCTCAGCATGGTTGCCCACCACGTTCACCCTCTGGGACTGGCGCTGGATAAAACGCGCGAGGTGGTGCGGCCCGGAGGCCGGGTTCTGATCGAAGATTTCGCCGTCGAAGATGCGGACGTTCCGTCAGCCGCCTGGCACTACCAGACTCTCGCCGCGATGAAGGCCGTGGGCTTGTTTGAAAGTGAAGGAGCAGACTTGATGGAGGCGCTGGAAGATCCCCTCAGAGTCTGGTGGGAGGAGCATTCCGACGACCATCATGCTTTCAATACCGGCAGCGTGATGCTGGAAGCGGTGAAGGAGAGATTCGAAGTCGTGGCAGTCGAGCGGGTGCCGTATTTCTATAGGTACATTGCGGCGAAGTGTGCGGAGCGGTCGAGTGTCGGGGAATTTGGCGAAGCGTTGTTTGAGATTGAAGAGCGGTTGATTCGAGCGGGCCGGATCAAGGCGTTGGGACTAAGGATCGTGGCCGTCAGGAACTGAGGCCTTCGGAGGTTAGTCCATATGAGCGTCTTTCGTGGCAGCTGCATCCTCCTCACCTTACTCCCGGTCGCCTGCGGTCCGCGCGGCTCGACTCGGGCGATCTCCGAGCTCTCGGACAACTCCGGGGTGACGAGAGCGCCCTATGAGGAGATCGTCGCCGGTCTCCGCGACCTGCAAGCGCGCAACGCCGACGACATGACGATCTTCGAGTCCGCCGCCGACCAAATCGGCATGGACGCGTCGGGCCTGACCGTCCTCGGAAGGTCGATCTTCGGCGTGCGGATCGCCAAGGCGGATTTCGTCGAGACTTCCGGGACGCCGCGTCCCGTCGCCTACCTGAATGAAGCGATTCACGGTAACGAATATCTGCATCTCGCCGACCGGATGATCGGGAGGTTCTTGGACGCTCGCAGAGAAGGCGGCGGTGTCGACCGCTATCTCGCAGCCGGCGGGATCATTCTCGTGGTCCCGATCGTCAACCCCGACGGCTACGCGCTCGGACAAAGACGCAACGCGGTGCCGATCGACCCGAACGATCCCCAGAGCTACGGCCATGATCTCAACCGCAACTTTGCAGACCCCAATTACGACGCTCTGGTCGAAGCCAGGCCCGATCTCCATCTAGAGGCCGACATTCACGCCAAGGTTGGCCCGAACTTCACCCAGGTCGAAAGCCGCTTCGCGCGCAACATTCTGAAGAGGGAAGTGGACTTGGGGGACCGCCGCCTCGAGCTCATGGTGACGAACCACTGCTGCGTCGACTGGATCGCCGCCCCGTGGCTCGTCATAAAAGGCGTTTCGACCCCTTGGGTGTCGGACGTCGAGAAGGAAGACTACGACGCCGTCTTTGGCATTTACCGGGACTTCGTGAATCCGCTCTACTACGGAGCCGGCGAGACGCCGCTGCTCGGCACCATGGACCGCTACTTCGATGCGGCGTATCCAGGCGCATTGCAGCTGACGTTCGAGGCGGCGTACCCCTTTGACTCCGGGAACGCCGACCCCTCGCGCACGCGCGACGACATCGCGCGACTGCTGGATCTCGATCGGCACATGGACGTTTGGGACGCGATGCTCGGAAAAATCGCCGACGGGACGCTGGTGCGAGAGTGGCCGCGGCAATGACCCCGACGCAAGAAATGCAAACGCGCGTAGCGACCTGTCGTTGCGAATCCCTGAGGGTGGCCTGCGAGGGTGAGCCAGTCCGAGCCAGCATGAATCATTGCTTTGCCTGGGAGCCAACCATCCGATAACGGGGATCGTCAGGGAACGGACTCGGCGAAGTCCGGCCCAATTGAGTCGACCAGTTTAAGTGACTCACCTCCGCGCAACGTCCGCCCCGATCATACGTAGAAGAAGCCACAAGCCCAAGAAAAATTCCCCCCGGCAAGTTCCCGTAAAGACCTTCGCTTTAACCCGTCCTGCAGAATGCGGCCGTTTGAGCCGAATGCAGTTCATGGGTCCAACGACGCAGTCCTTTGCTTAGAGGTTCCTTCGATGCCCAAGCTAGGCGCAGTAGCCTTTTTCCTTTTCGTCGCGAGCTGCGGCTCCGACGACCAAGGCAAAACCGGTTCGACTCCCCAAGCCGCGGAGGCGGATGGAGGCGAAGATGGCTCCGACAAAGCGGGCTCGACTTCCAAGGGCGGCGGCACCGGCGAGACGAAAGAGTCCGCCGCGAACGCCTTCCTTGCTGACGTGAACCCCGTGCTCAAAAAGAGCTGCGGCGACTCTTTCTGCCATGGCAAATCCAGTCCCTTCGGCGCCTACGTAGACGACGACGCGGTTTTTCTGGCCAACGGTTCCGACGTTTTGCAGCGCCTTGCGATGTCCGGCACCGGACAGATGCCACCGCCCGGTGGCAAACAGACGCTCAGCGACGCGGACCGTCAAGTGATCGAAAGCTTTCTCGTCGGCCAAGGCATTTCGAAGCCGGGCTCCACCGGAAACGGTTCCACGGATGACGGCGACGACACGGACGATGGGAACCCGCAGACCCCGATCGTCGTGGGGCCGCAGGCCAAGCTTTGCGCCGACGTCTCCGCCTCCGACAAGGCCGCGGGACTCACGATGACCTTCGATGAAGTCAACGTCGCAGCCGTCCGAAGCTGCGGTGGCGGAGGCTGTCACATCGGCGCTGCGCCCCACGGTTTCACGGACCATCCTGAAACCTGGAACGACAAAAGCTATGCCACGGGCATGCTCGTCGACATCAAATTCGGTTCGATGCCGAAGGCAGGCCGCACCCTATCGGCTGCCGACCGCGCCGCGATTTATTCCTATGTCTGCGCTCGCCACGACATTTGAAGGCGTCGCCGCGGTCCAGCCTGGCATCCCTGCAGCAACTGTCGTAAAACCTCCAAGGGCGTCCTGAACCTGGAGGTCTTCGATCAGCTCCCGAGTCCGCATCGCAGTCATTGCCGTCATAGCGACCGCGGCGGTCATTTTTTTGGCCTTCAACCTCTCGTCCCGGCCGTCGCGGCTAGAGCACGTGATCGAACCGAGCTTCTCGACGAGCGAGGCGGGTTTCGTCCGGACGTTGGACGGGCTGCTCGGCGCGACTTTTTTGTCAGGAAACAAGGTCACGGCGCTCCATAACGGCGACGAGATCTTTCCCGCGATGCTGGACGCGATTCAGAACGCCGAACGAACGATTACTTTCGAGATTTACATCTACTGGAAGGGCGACATCGGCGCCAAGTTCACCGCCGCGCTCTGTGAGCGCGCCAAGGCGGGCGTCAGCACGCACGTGCTTCTCGACTGGCTCGGGAGCGACAAAGTCGACGCCACCTTCCTCGAGAAAATGCGTAGCGCCGGGGTCCAGGTCGAGCGGTACCGCCCTCTCCGTTGGTACAACTTGGACCGCATGAACAATCGCTCCCACCGACGCCTCCTCGTCGTCGATGGCCGCGTCGGATTCACGGGCGGCGTCGGCATCGCCGACATCTGGACCGGCAACGCTCAGGATAAGGATCATTGGCGCGACTCGCACTTCCGAGTCGAAGGCCCCGTCGTCGCCCAGATGCAAGCGGCTTTCATGCTCAATTGGCTGAAGGTCCGGCCCACGGTCTTGAACGGCGACGGATACTTCCCGGTGCTGGAGCCAGCAGGAAATTCCCAGGTCGAAGTATTCACGAGTGGTGCCGGCGACGGGAACGAGAACGCGCGGCTCATGTACATGCTGGCCATTGCGTCAGCGGCGAAGTCCGTCAGGATCGCGAACGCCTATTTCGTTCCGGACGATCTCGCAGTGAAGACGCTCGTCGACGCCAAGCGCCGCGGTGTCAGCGTCCAGGTTCTGGTCCCCGGCGACGAGACCGACGTCCCGCTCACGCGCCGCGCGTCGAGGGCGCTGTGGGGACCGCTTTTGGAAGCGGGCATCGAGATCTGGGAGTATCAGCCCACGATGTTCCACACCAAAGTGATGGTCGTCGACGGCCTCTTCAGCTCCGTCGGCTCGACCAACTTCGACGACCGTTCGTTCCGCCTCAACGACGAAGTCAACATGAACGTGTACGACCCGGCGTTTGCTGCGTCGGAAACGAAAGTCTTCGACGACGACCTTCGGCATGCCGAGCGCATCACTCTCGAGGCCTGGCGGGACCGGCCCTTGGTCGAGAAGCTCGCAGAGCACCTGTCGGCCTCGTTGCGGAGTCAGCTCTGATCCGCGCGGGGAAGACTCACCTACGCCAGAAAAGTAAAAGCCCCGCCAGGATGAGGCCGACCGTAACCAGCAAGAGTGCAATCGCTCCGGCGGTTGTCTTCGGTCGGTTGTCCATGGGCTTACTTTTTCTTCTTCTTGGCCGCCTTCTTTTTCTTCTTCGGAGGAGCCTTTTTGGCCGCCTTCGCCGGCTTCTTGCCCATCTCCCAGACTCCCAGCGGCGCGCCCGTCGGGTCCACGAAGACGCCAAATGCTCCCATTCCCGGAATGAGTTGGAAGTCGACCAGGACTTTCGCGCCCGCTTTTTTGGCTTTGGCGACCGTTTGTTTGACGCTGTCGACTTCGACGTATGCAAGCCACGCCGAAGGCATTCCTGGCATCTGAGACTTTTGGATGCCGCCGCCCGTTCCCTTGCCGACGTCCAGCATCGTATAGGTCATGCCAGGGCCCATCGGCATGTCCTTGAACTTCCAATTGAAGATTTTTTTGTAGAAGGCATTAGCCTTGCCGGTGTCGTCGGTGCTCAGCTCGATATGAACGAACGGGTTGGCCATGGCGCTCTCCTTTTTTGGTAAAGAAGGAGGTTAACCTATTTTCTCCAAACCTCTAGACTGAACAGCTAGAGGTCCCGGTAGAAGTGCACGCCAATAGCGGGAGCGAGTCCCACGAAGCCGACGGCCTGACTGAGCTCGCCCCGACGCCAGCTCATTTCGGGCGCCAGGCCGATGCCCCCGAGATCGACTTCAAAGCCTAGTCCGAAGAGCACGCTTTCGCCCTGGAGGGTTCCTGCGGCGTCCCGGGAAGCCAGAGTGGTGCGGTAGACGCCCAAGCGACCAAACACGGGCCACCCTTCGAACGGAAAGGCTTTTCCTTCGCAGCCGAGGTGCACCAAACGGATGGTGTCGCCGAGTCCGGGAAGGTGCCCCTTTCCCGACAGGGTGGCGAACAGGGGGCTTCCCGCGACGCCAAGCGAATAGCGGAACGGCACCTCGTAAAAGAGGTCGATCGTATTGGTGAACCCCGAGAAAGTCGCTCGTCCGTCCGGGCTGGTGACGTCGACGGTCTCGTAATGTTCTCGGGCCCGTAGATGCACCGGGCCCGCCTCTGCCGAACTGGCGAAGAGCGTCAGACCCAAGAGGAGCGGAGTGGAACGTAACGTCATGGATACCATTATGCCAGGGTGGACCGGAGTCCACCCCTTGCTTCTTCAGCCAATGAGAGCCCCGAACACTTCCTCGACGATGGCGGCAGCGGCTGAGGATTGAGATCCCCACCCTCAAACGACTTCCTCGAATACCGGCTGCAGAATTATTCCGCGGTGACGACGTACGGGCCTGTCGGCGTCGTAGACACGTTCGGAATCGCTACCGAACTGCGCCTGGACAACGCTTTTGGGTACGCCTACTACTCGAACGATCATGACTGGTCGGAAGACGCGTTCGTTGCGGACCGCGAGGCACTCGAGTCGCGTTGGCTGGAGTCGAATTTCGGAAGCTGACGGGACGCGTGTTTCGGGGTCTCGATTATCCGGGTAGTTTGGCGGTCTTGATCAACTTCTAGTTGAGATTTCCGGGGCGGACATGCCTAACCCCCGATTTTTCTGGCAGATTATCAATTTTAGTCAAGGTGCCGGGGGGTGATCCGAAGCTAAGGAAATGACCTTACTTCGGAAAATCAACCTGGTCGCCACTTTGGCGCTCAGCCTCGGCGGCTGCCGGTCGGTCCTTTCCGTAGATGCCAAGCAAGGAAGTTCCTCGCCGTCGCCGCTGCCCGCGACCGATGGGACTAGCGGAGGCGACGAAGCAGAAGACTCCGACGGCATCTCTCCCAAGACGGGCCCTGCTTCCGGACCTTCCCCTGACTCGGCAGAAGACTCGGACGAAGAAGCGGGCGACGACGCAGGCGACGACGCAGGCGTCGTCCTCGGATCATTCCAGCTCACGGTCGGCGGCGTCCCCCTGACGGCGTACAGCTCCGCGACCTCGTTGGCGGCGACCATCGGCGGACCGGAAGTCGTCTCGTACCGTTTTGCATTCCGGACGGGCGCGGACGCCGCGAATTGCGACGGCGCAACGTTCGGCGCGAGCGTACCGGTTGCCACGCCGCTTGCCGTCCCGGCCGTTGGCGCCCTGAAGGAACGCAAGCTCCTCTGCGTCGTCGGAATCAACGCCGACGGCGAGCAGACGAATCCCGTAGCGCTCACCTGGATCAGTGCCGCGCCCATGATCGTTCCCGACCTCGACAATGCGCTGAAGCGCTCGGTCGCCGCACCCGTTTTGCAAGCTCCGGGGCCGGGGAGCGTCAGCTGCGGCCAGTACCTGAACGGCGGATTCGCCGGTACGGCCCTCTGGCATCCGACGACGGCCGTCTCAGGCTCGACGATCTACGTGATGGCGCCGTGCAAGTACGGCGACACGGGTGGTGAGGGCTGGCATCTTCTCCGCGGCAGCATCGACCTGACCAACGGGTCGGCGTCGTGGTTCGACAAAGACGGCGGCACCATTGGTACTCAGGAGTGGTTGAACCGCTACGTCGTCAACACGGCTGCTAGCACTCCGATG
>JAYVBB010000298.1:0-4180 GCA_043750715.1 Pseudomonadota bacterium
GCTGAAGCGCACTCAGGTTGGCCCGCGCTTCACCTACGAAAAGATGGCGCGCGCCGCGGGCATCCAGAAGACGTATCTCTCGCGCGTCCTGAACAGTGACGCGGCGCATTTGAGCGAAGACCAGCTCTACCACGCGGGCGTCTTCCTCGGATTCGGGAGGGACGAGCGCCGGTTCCTGGGACTGCTGCGCGACTTCCAGAAATCGGGCTCCGGGGCGAGGCGCGCCGAGCTCAAGGCGGAGATCGACCAGACGAAGGAAAAGAAGCTGAGGACGGAAGCCTACCTCGCGGCGGCGAAAGTCGAGGACGGCGCGCCGACCGACCTCGCCGGCTACTTCCTGGATCCGGCCGTGCTGCTGACGCACATGTTTCTGGCGATCCCGCGCTTTCGCCAGGACCCGCAGCTCATCCGCCAGCAGCTGCGGCTGACGCCCGAAAAATTCGCCGACGCACTGCATCGGCTGGAAGAGCTGGGGATGATCTCGCTGTCGAAGGACGGCTACCGCCTGCTCCGCGACAGCCTGCACCTGCCGATGGATTCGACGCTCTATCCGGCCTACCGCATGATGCAGCGCCTCAAGGCCGTCGAGCGGATGCAGGCGCTCGACGGCGACCAAAGCTACAATTTCTCGGTGCTTTTCACGGCCGACGAAAAGGCGCGGCAGGCCATCAAGACGCGGTTTCTCGAGCTGCTGAAAGACGTCGAGGGCGTCGCCGGCAAGGCGCCGGACGCCGACGTCTATCAAATGAACTTCGACCTTTTCGACTGGAGCCGCTGAAGTTCAGCTCCGGGACGTCAACGCCGCGAGCAGGGTGACGAAGTCGCCCCGGCTCAATGGTTTGGTGGCGAACGCCGTGAAGCCCGCGTCCATGCACGCCTGACGCTGCCCCGTCATCGCATGCGCGGTCATCGCGAGGATGGGGTTCTTGAAGCCGTGCTTGCGCAGCTCGCGCGTCGCTTCCATACCGTCGAGGAGCGGCAGCTGGATGTCCATGACCACCACGTCGGGGCAGAGGCGCATGGCAGCATCGACTCCCGCCCGTCCGTCCTGGGCGACGGTGAGGCGGACGTCGTCGTTGCGGAGGAAGCTCCGGATCATTTCCTGGATGTCGGGGTTGTCTTCCACGAGCAGGACCGAAAGTCCCTTGAGCTTTTCCACGGGGACGCCGGGAGGGGCTTTGGATTCGGAGCCGTAGCTGTAGCTCGTCTGCTCGGTCGTCCGGTCTTTGGGCCCGCAGTGCACTTGGATCTGAAAGGTCGAGCCGACGCCGGGCTTTGAGCTCTTCAGCTCGATGTCGCCGCCGAGGGCGCGCGCCAGCCGGCGGGACAGGGCGAGGCCCAGGCCGGCGCCGCCGAACTTCCGCGTCGCTTCGGGGTCGGCTTGGTAAAACGGCTGGAAGAGTCCGGAGGCGGCCTCTTCCGTCATGCCGGAACCGGTATCCTTCACCGTGATGCAGAGGCATTCGATGTCGCCTTCGGTGGTTGACGACGCCTCGACGGAAACACCGCCCTCCGACGTGAATTTGATCGCGTTGCCGATGACGTTCATCAGGATTTGGCGTAGGCGCGACGAATCGCAAAAGATCGTCGCCGGGATCGAGCCTTCCGTGAGGACGCGGAAGTGCAGGCCCTTTTCCCTCGCCTGGCTGCCGAGCTGCGAGGCGACCTCCGCCAGGACGGTGCGGAGCGAGCAGACGTCCAGGTCGACGTCGATCCGGCCCTGCTCGATCTTCGACAGGTCGAGGATCTCGTCTATGAGCTTCACCAGGCGCTTGCCGTTGCGCAGGACTTTGTCCGTGTAGGAGATGCGCGTCGGCTCGGGCAGCTCGCCGCTCTTCATCATTTCGGTGAAACCCATGATCACGCCGAGCGGCGTCCGGATCTCGTGGCTGACGTTGGCCAGGAACTCGTTCTTCGCCCGGTCGGCGCGGCGGGCGTCTTCGAGCGCGCCCTTCAGGCTCATCTCGGCGATCTTCTGGTCGGTGATGTCCTGCGAGAACACGATGACGCCGATGATGGTGCCGTCGGCGTCGCGGTACGGGATCTTGTCGGTACGGACCCAGATCTTTTGGCCCTTCTTCGTCGTCAGCATCTCGACGATGCCGAGCTTCGCTTCGCCGCGGTTCATCACCTCGAGGTCGTCGGCGTAATACATCGCCGCTTCTTCGGGATAGAGGTCGTAGGTCGAACGACCCTCGAGCTCTTCCACCGATTTGCCGATTGCCTGCGCGGCGGGCTTGTTGACGCGGAGAATGCGGTTGTTGCGGTCTTTGTACCAGATCAGCGCCGGCGCCGAGTCGAAGATCACGCGGTGCTCCGACTGCGCTTTCTCGAGCTCCATCATCGCGCGTTTGCGCTCGTCGATGTCCATGTTCATGCCGAACATCTTGATGGGAGTGCCCGTGGCGTCGCGGATAACCTGCGACCGCCCCGTGAGCCAGCGGATCTGGCCGTCGGGTCGAATGATGCGGTACTCGGAGCCCGGGTGCGTGCTCTTGTCGAGCGCACCGACCGTGAGGCTGACCATACGGTCGAGGTCGTTGGGGTGAATGCGCGCCTTGAAGTCGTCGTAGCTTTTGATGCGGGAGCCGAACAGCGCGAGTTCGTCGCCCATCCACGTGACCTGACCGGTGCGCAGGTCCCACTCCCAGAACGCCATGAGAGTCAGCTGCTGAGCCAGTTCCAGCTGCTTGCCGAGGGCTTCGTTCGGCGGCCCGATGTGCTTGCGGAAGCGGCGATATAGCGTGGCTCCGGCCTGGCACGCGCCCGCGCCCAGCAGAAACCCCAGCCCGATTTGAGCCCACTCGATCAGCATCTCTTGCCTCTAGCAGATTTCAACTATATAAACCCCAAGGTAGTCAAGTCGCGAAGCGAGATGACATGATTCATGTAGTGAAGGTCGAGACGCCGGGCGAGTACGACGAGGTTTTGGCGATCCGTCGCGCCGTATTCGTCGAAGAGCAGGGCGTGCCCGTCGAGCTCGAGATGGACGACCAGGAAACGGAAGCGACCTATTTCCTTGCCCTGGACGATGAAGGGCTCGCCGTGGGCACGGGGCGGTTTCGCGTCAAGGGCGACGTGCTCAAGTTCGAGCGCATTGCGACGCTCAAGGCCGCCCGAGGCAAAGGCATCGGTCAGACGCTGATGGAGTTCATGCAGAACTACGCGGCGGAGGTGCATCCGCACCACCGCCCTTACATGCACGCGCAGGCGAGCGCGATCACGTTCTACGAAAAGATCGGCTGGGTCACGCAAGGACCCCGCTTCGTCGAAGCAGGTATCGAGCATGCTGTGATGGTCAGGGCGCCTTCCTAAGGGTGGTCAGGACGCCGAAATGGTCGGAGAGAGGCAGCTCTTTCGCGTCGGCGCCGGAGCCGAAGACATGGTTGTCTTCCAGCGCCAGCGAGGTGCTTTCCGCGGTGATGCCGGCGCCGCGGTACATGACGTAGTCGATCCGTTCGTTCGGCTCGGCCTGGCTGCCGCCGAAGAGGCCTTGCCGGATGAGCTGATTGCGGTCGTTGTCCCACGTGAAACAGGGAGCGCAGGAAGCGTCCACCATGGCGTCGGTCAGGCCGAGTTCGGCCGTCAGGATCGAGTAGACTCCGGACTTTTCCGACGGGTCGAAGGACTTGGTGTCGGGATGCCAGACCGTCGGATGCGTATTGAGGTCGGCACCGAGGATCTGCACGGGCGCCGGATCCTGATTCAGCAGGGCGCCGATGGTGTGGATCTGGTTCAGCAGCTTCGGTTCGTTGACGGTGTCGTAGGATTGCGTCTCGCCGTTGAATGCGAGGTAGCTGGAATGCGCCGCGACGACGTCGACGGGGCCGAAGGCGGGCGAATCGAGGCGGACTTTGATCGCGCCCTTGTTGGTGAAGAAGTCGAAGTTGATCATGTCTGACCAGGCGTAGATCGTCATCTCCGCAGGCGACACGGTGCCGGCGGTCGTTTTGACGAACACGTAGAGGCCGTTGCCGTAGAAGTAGGGCGGGAAGACGGTTTTCTTTTCCTTGGCCGCCCCGACATAGCCCAGGGCAGCGAGGCGGGTGGCGAGGTCAGTGCGCGCTTCCGTGCTCCAGAGCTCCTGGAGGATCAAGACGTCGGCACCGGTCGCGGCGAGCGCGTCCGCGAGGAGGGCGCGGCGGGCGTCGAGCGTCGGCTTGCCGTTGGGGTCGGCTCC
>JAYVBB010000299.1:0-10258 GCA_043750715.1 Pseudomonadota bacterium
GAAGCGGCGATCGGCTCATGCGTGGATGCGGTGCGCTACTGCGGTGACAACCCGGAAGTGTTGCGCATTTTCCGCTGAAGCGAAAAGCTCCCTGGACGCCGGTCGTCCAGGGAGCTTTTGCCGTCCGTTCCGTCGAGCCTACTTCTTGTAGCACTTGTTGACGTTCCAGCTGCTCCCGTAAACCCCCGACACCGCCGCGATGACGTCGTCGTCCGAGAAGGTGCCCGTGCGGAAGTCGTCGACGGTGGACGTCATGCGCCGCATGTCGTTGAGAGACACCGCGGGCGAGGTGGAGCCGAAAACGCCGTTCGTGCTGTAGCGGAAGTAGGGTTTGCCGGCGCCGAACGGATAGATGATCGAGAGGTACTTCACGAGGTACTCCGAGCTGCTCGAACCGTAGGTGCAGTAGATGTTGCGTTCGCCGACGTAGGCGTCGATCGTGTCCGAGCTGCTCGGGCCGTCGATGCCGGCGAGCAGGCCAATGTTCTCGACCTGCGCCTGCATGATGTTTTGGGCTTCCGTGATCACCTCCTGATCGCTGGACAGCGGCAGTCGGGAGTCATCGATGCCGTGCGCATGGAACAGCTCGCGACCTTCGGCGAGGCGATGCTGCGCCTGGAAGGCGTCGAGGCTTCGACTTCGCGCCTGTCGCACCTGCACGCGGAGCTCGGCGGCGCTCGAGCCATCGCCCAAAGAGCACGGGGCGAGCACGAACGCGCCGCGTGGACGGCGTTCGACGCCGACCGCGTCGCGATGCGCTCGACCGAAGAGGAAGCCGAGAGCCGGCGCATCCTGCTCATGGCGCAGCAAGCGCTACGCCTCGGTCAAGGCCGTCTGGCGCTGGAACTCTTTCAGGTCGCCTCCGTGCAAGCGCCTCCCGACGTCCGTGCCGAGGCGCACATCGGCCTCATCGATGGCCTGATGCTCTCGGGCGACCGCGCCAATGCCGTGGCGACGGCGAAAGAAGCGCAGAGCCAACTGGATTTGAGCGACGCGGCCCGCACGGCCTTTTCGTGGCGCTTGGGGCGCATGGACGCCGAACGCACCGGTGACTTCAACCAGCTCTTTCACATGACGGCCCGCGGCGGCCCTTTCTTCGAGGCCGCCTATCTCGTCGACCTCGGCCTGCTCGTGAATGCCGTCCGGACCCGCGCGCACCTAGGGCGGTGCCTCAAACCCAAAACCCTCAAACGCGCCTTCCCGGAGGACACGGCGGCGGCCCGCGGCGAGCTGCACTTCGCGCTGCAAGTCCTCGACGCCATCGCCAACGCCTATGACGCGACGCTACCGCTCGAGGCGAGGCTCGGGCCGCTCGAAACAGCATTTCATCAGCGGTCGAAACTCGCGACGCTCGACCGCGAGCTGCTGGTGCTGGCGGCCTTGGCACGCTGCCTTTCCCGTCTCAGGCAGGACGCCTTCGCTGCGCTCGTGATGGGCATCTACCGGAATCTCAGCCTCGGCATCAGCGACGGCCATCAGCCCGACGGGCTGGGGCTCGTCGCCGTCCTTCGAGCCGGGCTTCGCCACGGCCCGGATTTTCGACGAGCATTGCTCGGCTCACGTCATCACCACCGAATACGTCGACGGCGTCTCCTTCCGTGATTTTTGCGCGACCGGGAGCGACGCCGAGAAGAAGGAAGTTGCACGGATCATCGTGTCGATCGGACTCGAGACGTTCGTCCACCACGGTTTCGCCAACGTCGACACCAACCCGAGCAACTTCCTGTTCAAGGACGGCCAGGTCTATCGCGTTGATTTCGGCTGCATCAAGGAGTGGGAACTCGGCCTCCACCTCGCCTGGCTCGGCGTCCTTAGAGCCATCATCGCCAACGACCAAAAAGCACTCATGGCGAATCTCAAAGCTTGCCAGTTCGTAGCCGACGAGTCGGGCTTCGACCCGCAGTGGGAGATGGAGACCGCTCGCCTGATCCTGGTCAAAGACCAATCGGGACGGCTGACGTCCGACCAGGTTCGCGCGTACGTCGAGCGCGTCGCGCACCACAACAAGAACGCGCCTTTCGCGCGGATTCCTCCCGGTCTGATCTTTTTTTACCGCGGCATCTGGGGCCTGTTCGGACTGATGACCGAGCTTGGCGCCGCCGCCGACTGGCAGGACCAGCTTGCCGCCAAGCTTGCCGAGGCCGAGCTGAGGAAAGCTGTCTAGTTTGAACCGCCGATGTGCGTCTTGCCGCCCATGAACGGCTGCAGCACCTTCGGGATCGCGATGCGCCCGTCGGCGAGCTGGCAATTTTCCAGGAGCGGAATCAGCACGCGCGGCGTCGCCACCGCGGTGTTGTTCAGCGTGTGGCAAACGCGGTTCTCGCCTTTGGCGTCCTTGTACTTGAGCGACAGGCGCCGGGCCTGGAACTCGTGAAACGTCGAGCAACTGTGCGTCTCGGCGTAGTTGTTCCGCGACGGCATCCACGTTTCGATGTCGTGCTTTCTCACCTGACCCTGGCCGAGATCGCCCGTGCAGACGTAGACGACGCGGTAGGGGAGGCCGAGCGCCTGCAGCACCGCCTCGGCGTTGCCGAGGATCTCTTCATGGTATTTCACCGACTGCGCCTCGTCGGCCGGGCCGACTATGACCTGCTCGATCTTTTGGAACTGGTGTACGCGGTAGAGGCCCGAGGTGTCCTTGCCGTAGGTCCCGGCTTCGCGCCGGAAGCAGGAGCTCCACGCCATGTAGCGGCAGGGGAGGTCGGCCTCCTTCAGGATTTCCTTGGCGTGATAGCTGGTGAGCGACACCTCGGCGGTGCCGACCAGAGCCAGTTTGTCGGCCTCGACGTAGTAGGCCTGCTCGCGCCCCGTCGGGAAATAGCCGGTGCCGACCATGCATTCTTCCGTGACCAGCACGGGAATCGACATCGGCGTGAAGCCGCGGTCGATCAGGAGGTCATAGGTGAAGCGCAGGATGGCCTGCTCGAGGCGGGCGCCGTCGCCCTTCAAGACGTAGGAGCGGCTGCCTGCGATTTTCACACCGCGCGGCACGTCGATCATTCCGTGCTGCTCGCCGAGCTGCATATGGTCTTTCGGCTTGAACGGGAACGCGGTCGGCGTGCCCCATTTGCGGACCTCGACGTTCTCGGAGTCGTCCTTGCCGATCGGCACGTCGGCTCTGGCCGGCTGCGGCACGAGCAGCATCAGGCCCGCGAAGTCTTCCTTCTTCTTGTTCAGGTCGACCTCGATGCCGTCCATCTTGGTCTTGATCTCGTGGACCTGCGCCTTCAGCGCGTCGCGGTCACCCGGCGCCGCCTTGCCGATCGTCTTGGACAGCGAGTTGCGCTCGGCCTGGAGCTCTTCCCAAGCGCCTTGCAGCGGGCGGATTTCCTTGTCCAGGGAAAGCAGGCGGTCCAGGTCGAACTTGATGCGCTTGTCGGCGGCACCCTTTTTGACGAGGTCGGCGTTCTCCCGAATGAACTTGATATCCAGCATGGGCGCCCTAACTCCCTATTTCGTCGACTATTCGGATTTAATCGGTATCATGACTCCCCATGGGTGTGAACTTGAAACGCATGGCGCTGATCCTTGGACTTCTCGTTCAGGCAGTCGGAGCTCCTGCGTTCGCCGACGAGACGACGACTGGTAAGACGGGCTCGAACGAAATGTTCCGCCCGGGCTCGGAACCCGACAAGCCGCGCAGCGACGTCGTCTGCCCGCTGGTGTCGTTCGTGCTGCCCGGCGCGTGCCAGTGGTGGCAGGGCCAGCCGGTCGCTGGCATGGCTTATACCGGGCTTGCGGTCGCGAGCTATGCGTACGCGCGGAACATCAGCCGCGCCAACGATCTCGAGGAAAAACAAAAAGAAGACAAAAAGCGCCGCGAAGAGAACGGCGAGGACCAGCCCGAGTTCGGCTTCAACCAAAAAGATCCCGCGCTGAGGAAGACCAACCTCGCGCTTCAGGTCGCCCAGTGGTCCGGCGGCATGAGCCTCTATCACGGCTTCCGCACCGCGGTGCGCTCGCGCCAGCCCGGCGGCCAGTACGAATTCCTGACGCACGAGGAAACGCCGTTCGAGCTGATGGCCGCTCCCTTCAACTTCACCTACCTCGCGCGAACGTCGACGATCGTGCCGCTGGCGATCGGCAGCGTGCTCGCGCTCGTCCAGTACCACTCGCCCGTGCCGGACGCCCTGGACCGCGACAAGTTCACCGGCGAGGACGGCTTCTATGCCGGCGCTTACTCGTACAACGCGGGCACCCACGAGGAAGCCGTGTTCCGGGGCTGGCTGATGCCCGTGCTGAGGGAGTGGTGGGGGACCGATTTCTGGGCCAACACCGCGCAGGCCGGGATCTTCGCTGCCGCTCACTTGAACACCGTCCAGGTGCCCATCGCCCAGGGACTGCTCGGCTGGCACCTGGGCTACGTCACGCAAAAGAACGGCTGGCAGCTCGGCGAATCCATCTTCATCCACACCTGGTGGGACGTTCTGGCGTTCGCGACTCTTTTCCACTATAAGCAGACCGAACCGGACCCGGCAAAGGCGGCGAAGATCAATCCTGTCTTGTGGTTGCCCCCTTTCCAGTACACTTTCTAAGCATCACTCGGTCATGACTGTCGCTCAACCATCCCCCTTCGCGCGTCTGGGCCTGGGGCCCTCGCCCGTCGTCCTCGCGCCGCTCGCCGGCGTCTCGGACCACCCGTTCCGGCGCGTCTGCACGCGCGCGGGAGCCGGGCTGACGTACGTCGAGATGCTGTCGGCGACAGCTCTCCTCTTCGAGAGCCGCCGCACTTATGAAATGATGGCTCGCCACGGTGACGAGCAGATCCTGGGCGTCCAGATCACCGGCAAGTCGGCCGACGAGGTGGCGCGCGCCATCGAGATCCTCGACAAGCAGCCCTTCGACACCATCGACATCAACATGGGCTGCCCCGTCGGCAAGGTCGTGAAAGCGGGCTGCGGCTCGGCCATTCTCAAAGACCCCGAGCGGGTCTACGAAACGGTCAAGCTCGCGGTGCAGGCTACGGGCAAGCCGCTTTCGGTCAAGATCCGTCTCGGCTGGGACAAGAACACGGTGACGTCGTCGGAAGTCGCCGATGCCGCGGAAAAGGGCGGAGCCGCCTGGCTTACCATTCACGGTCGCCTGAGATCGGACGACTACGGCACGCCGGTCGACCTCGACGGCATCGCCTCGGTGAAGCGCCGCCTCACCATCCCGGTGCTGGGAAACGGCAACGTCTTCTCCCGCGCCGACGCCGAATATATGATGCAGCGGACGGGCGTCGACGGCGTGATGGTCAGCCGCGGCGCGCTCGGCAACCCTTGGGTGTTCCGCGAAATCCTCACGGGGGACTCACGGGTCACCCTCGCGGAGTGGAAGGACGCCGTCCTCGATCACCTGCGCTGGCAGCAGGAAGCCTACGGCAACGGCGTCACGGGCGCGGTGTGCATGAGAAAGCATTTGCTTTGGTATCTCAAGGGTTGGCCCGGAGCCAAGAAGATGCGCGAGGAGCTCTCACGTACGGAATGCCTGGAAGAGGCAGGCCGCCGGATCGCGTCCTACGCCGCAAGTCTGGAAGCCCAAGGCATCACCGAACGCTTCGACGTCCTTCAGGAATCCACCGCCGCCCGCTTCCAGTTCGACCCCAAATGGGACATGGACCGGGGCCTCGACCGGGGCGTCGGCGACGATCATCTTGCGGCGCACTTGTAATAGAAAATGCTGGTCAGTTGGCCAATTTGGCCTTATATCGGTCATTTTAACACGTCGAAATGACTGTATATTCTTTAATTAGTTATAAAAAAGTTGACGGAATTTTGTGTTTTCTATAAATACCGTTCGTCAGCATAGGCGGGTGTGCGGGCACCTTAAGCAACGGGATACATAAAACAGTCCATTCGGGAGGGACCCATGAGATTCTCTAAGGCGATCTTTGTGCTCGTAAGCGGTCTGTCGGTGGCGGGGATCGCTTCCGCTCAGGACCAAGCGGCCGTCAGCGCGGAAAAACAGTCTGGCATCAAAACGCTCCTGCCGGGCGCGTATGCCAACGTCGAACTGCGTCACTCGACGCTCCGGACGGTCGACGAAGACAACAAAGTCGTCAACGATGTGCCTGCCATGCAAGCGCGTCCTACCGTCGGCTCGACGTTCTTCAACGACAAAGTCGACACGGCGTTCACGTGGGTCTTCAAAAAGTCTGCGGACACCAACTTCATCTCGAAGTCCTACCTGTTGAACATCACGCAAATCAAAGCCGTCGAGGGCAAATACGGCAACATCGGGCCCTATTTCGAGACGTACCAATCCAATGGCCAGTCCTTCAACGAGTCCGACATCGGCCTCTACGGCGAACTCACCAACTCGTTCGACCTCTCGGCCGGCAAGCTGGCCCTGACTGCGTACACCGAGCCGGTAGGCGTCTTCATGGACAAGCACACGGCTAGCGGCGATGGCAACAAAATCGCCCCGCGCAACGAGACCAGCCAAGAGAAGCTGTCCCTGAACGAAGCCGGCGACGACACGATCCAGCAACGCGACCCGACGATCGCCAACTACTACGGCGTCAACGCCAAGTTCTCCCCCGAAGCCCTGAAGGGCTTCTCGGTCAAGGGCGCGGTCGACCTCCTCAGCCAGTGGAAACCCAAGTACGCGACGAAGGAAACGGAAGACGGCGAGACCCGCACGGAGCTCACCGGCTACGAGACCCGCGGCTTCACCATGAACCGCATCATCCTCGGCTACAAAATCAGCGACACGCTGTCGATCGCCAACCAATTCCGCCAGTACATCGGCGGCATCTACGGCACCTCGATCGACTCGACTCACCCCGACCAATCGGTCGCCGGCGTCGGCACGAACCGCTTCGAAAACCGTCTTCAGCTGACGGCGACCTTGTTCTAAAAAAGACAGATTACGCAAAAAGAGGGGTTCCCTAACGGGTGCCCCTTTTTTGCGTGATGAGTCAGAGCGGGACGTAGCGTCCGAGCGACGTGAAATAGACGCCCGTTTCGACCCGCTGACCCGGATGCATGGCTGAGATGGCGCGTCCATAGGCAGCCAGCTGCTTCTGGTAGCCCCGCCGCTCGGCGAACCTCTTTAGCGAGTCTTCCGGTACCGCGGCGAGCGAGGCGGCATCCCCCTCGAACTCCGTCGTCTTGTAGTCGACGATGACGAGCGTCCCATCCGCCCGCTCGATCATGAGATCGAGGCTGCCGTGGACCAGCGACGCGCCGTCGCGGTGGACGAGCGGCAGCTCGGTCTCGATCCGGCGGGCGCCTTTCAGCAGGGCCTGGCGAGCGGGATCCTGGGCCAGTCGTCCCAGCTCCAAAGCGAGGTCGCCGAAAGCAGCGGCGTCGAAGCTCGCGCCTTTCCGTACGAGCTCGTCCAGGCCCCGGTGCAGCATCACCCCCCGGGCCTTCGCCGAGCGCGCGTCTCCCCCCGCCTTGGGGCGGAGCAGCGGGTCGGCGGCGCCGAAGGAGCTTTCTTCTTGCGAGGGGGCGACGACGCGCAGCTCGCGCGGCAGTCCCGCGCGGTCGTGCAGGCGTTCGGACCGGGTCACTGCTTCGGGCACGGGGTCGACGGGTGACGTCACAGCCTCGTTTTCGAGGCCGGAGCCCCAGGCGCGGAGCTGTTCGCCTCGTACGACGAGGACTTCTTCCGTGCGCGACGGCGCCGCTCCCATCGCCGCTGACAGCAGTTGATAAGGTGCGGTCACGGCAAGTCCCTGGTGACCCGACGCCAGATGGCCCGAGATCATGAGGTACTGCTTCGGCCTCGTCAGGGCGACGTAGAGCAGGCGCTCCGCCTCGGCGACCTGGGCCGCCTCGCCCTGGGCGTAGAGTCCCGCGAAGTGCGGATCGCCAAGCGGCCGGTCGGCCTTGGTGCCTGTGAAGTAGACTCCCGGAACGTCGGCAGCGGTGCCGCTTTGGATCCAGTACGAGTCGACCTTTCCCCAGGCCCGTCCCGTGTCGACGAGCGACACCCAGGGGAACTCGAGGCCTTTGGCTTTGTGGATCGTCATCAGAGTCACGGCGTCGGCGCTCGCTTCGGCGTTGCCGAGCTCGTCGTCGTCGGCAAGCTCCGAGAGCCGGCGGCTGACCGACGTCATCGTCGAGAGCCCGCGCTCTTCCAGCCCCATGACGATTTCGACCAGGCGCAGGAGGTTGCGCTGCGCCAGCTCGGCGTCGGCGGAGGCGTAAAACTCTTCCCTGGCATAAGAAGAGAAGGCGCCGAGGCGCGTCAGGCCGTGGCAGAGAATTTCGTGCGGTAGCATCCGGTCGGTCTGGGAGCGGAGCCACTCGAGCGTCGTCGCGAGCCCGGGGTCGAGCCGGCGCAGGGACTGCAACAGGGCGCCGCCACGGAGGTCGGCCTGGACGGTCAAAGCCAGCAACTCCATGAGATCGTCGTCGGCTGCTTGCCCGAGCGGACTACGGAGAATTTGGGCGAGTGCCGCGACGTCCTGGGGGAAGGCGAGGAAGCGCACGAGGGCCGCCGCATCGGACACTTCCGAGCGGGCGAAAAAGCCGCGCGCCTCCTCGCGCTGGCAGGCGATGCCGGCCCGGCGCAGCGCGGCTTCGAACAGCGGCGCTTTGGTCGACGAGCGGTAAAGCAGAGCGACGTCGCCGGCCCGGAGAGGCCGGTAACCTTTTCTTCCCTTGTCATACACGGGGCAGGGGATCCGCCCGTCGAGCGCAAGCTTGAGAGTCGCCGCGACGAGCTCGGCTTCGCGTTCGTCGGCAGCCTGGTCCTCTTCCTCGTCGTCGACCAGCGGCGTCATGATCACGCGCCCGACGTCGGGGACGAACGGCACGCCCCCTTCGCTGGCCGTGGCGTGGTCGGCGAAGTCCGCGAGGTTCATGCCCGCGGCTGCCGCGTTCACGAGGTCGAGCACGACCTGCGCCGTGCGGTAGCTTTGATTGAGCGGCGCCGTGCGCGCCTGGTCTCCCAGCGAGACCAGCGCCTCGCCGATGACTTCGGGATCGGCCTCGCGGAAGCCGTAGATCGACTGTTTGGCGTCGCCGACGAGGAATACCGTCGAAGGCGGACCGGCGCGGCGCTCGATGCCGTTGCCCTCCAGCGCCAGCAGCTGCGACGCGATCTCCTGGAAGATCGCCCACTGCAGGCGGCTGGTGTCCTGGAACTCGTCGAGGAGGAGGTGGCGCACCGTGTGGGCGAGGAGAAAGCGCACGCCGGCGCCGCTCGCTCCGTGAAAGATCCGGTAGGCGCCTTTGACCAGGTCGCGGAATTCGACCCGGCCCTGGTCCAGCTTCAGCTGGTCGCGCAGCGCCCGGTAAACGCGGTAGAGGCCGTAGTTGCACTGGCCGGAGCGATTGAGCGCCTGGAGTTTTTCCTGGTCGGTGTGGGCGAGGAGGGCGCCTTCGACGACGGCGATCTCGGCGGCTAGCGCGTCGCGCTTTTTCCCGCGGAAGTAGGTGCCGGAGACGGTTGCCTGCGCCGTGAGCAGACCGTGAGCCCGCAGAGCGTCCAGGTCCCGGGCGCGGATCGCGAAGAGGCAGCGTTCCCGCCTCTCCTCGTCGTTCATCTGGAAAGCGATCGCCGTCAAAGGCTCGGCCACGTCGTCCCAGAGCGTCGCCGCGTCGCCGTCGCCCGCTACCGGATGGTCGAGCAGAGCCGATCCGTCGCTCCGCCGCGCCTCGGAGAACCAGAGAAAGGTGTCCTGTCGGTCGAGGCTCTTCAGCCGGTCCTCGACGCTCATGACCTTGCCTTCCGGAATGCCGGCGACCAGCGCCTTGATGCCTTCGTCCCCGCGGTCCAGGCCCCGGGTAAGCACCTGGCAAAGGGCGCGGAAGGCCCGCTCGTCGGTGGCGCGCGCTTCGCGGGGATCGGCAAGGTCGAACGGAGTCGGCAGCACCGTGTCGCCCTGGGCCTCGAACGGGAACTTGCTCACACAGTCGAGGAAGAGGCTGTCGATGGTCGACACCTTGAGCTGCTGCGAGGCGGCGAGGATCAGGTCGGCGACTTCTGCGGCGGTGCGCGGGAGAGGTAGCCGCGACGGGCCTCCGCCTTCGCGGAAGAAGCCCAGCAGCTCGGCGTCGAACGCCGCACGGGCATCGGCATCGGCCTTGAGGCGGGCGGCTTCCTGGAGGATGCGCTGGCGCATTTCGCCAGCGGCCTTTTTCGTGAACGTCACCGTTAGCGCTTCGTGCGGTTCGGCTCCGGCCCCGATGAGGAAGAGGAAGCGCCGGCTCAGCTGATAAGTCTTGCCGCTGCCGGCGGACGCCGCGACGACGAAGCTCACATAAGGATTTTGCGGATTGGCGTTCATGCGTCGAGCTCCTCGGCGCCTGGTCCTGTGGGG
>JAYVBB010000300.1:0-3432 GCA_043750715.1 Pseudomonadota bacterium
GACAATCAGGCGATTGTAATCCCGGAGACGATCGACGCGATTCGGGCCCTCACTGCCAGTGAGGAGAACGCTGACACCTCGATCCAAATGACGGACAAAGCGTTAGGCATCTTGGCGCAATTCACCTAGCGCGTGGAGGCGACTCCGCCCGTGCTGCTGACCAAGTCTTGGCCATTTCCGCCGGCAATCGACGCTGAATTCAATAAAATAATTTGTATATACAGTTAGTTGCTAGCGGATGCCGTTTTGCATTGCACGGTGGTCGGGGCATCTCATCGCCTCTGCTTTCCTGTTCCTAATGTGGTTGCTGCTCGCGGAGTAATGAAGATGATCCTTCCCCGTATAACCCTGATGCTCGCATTGGCCGTATCGGCCGCGTCGTGTCAAAAATTGGGATCGACGTCGTCGAGTTCTGCTCGATCCGACTCCGAGCCTCCCCGCGTGGAAGCGGTTGCACTCCCCGAGCCTTCAAGCACCCCGCCCGATAACGAGCCGAAGCCTGACGAGCCTGCGAATTCAGAGCCTGCGCCTGCTCCGTCGCCTGCGCCCGGACCGCAGCCGTCACCGATAGAATTGCCCCCCTTCCCAATCCCTCCCAATCTCGAAGGAATTTCCCTGGGCGAGATTGAGCATTCGGCGGTAACGAAAAGTTTCGAAGTTTCCATCCTGTCAAAGCAGGTCGTCGAGGCAATGGAAGAACGAGCCCGTACCGAGGACGAGCTCTTCTGGCAAATCGACCAGGACTTCCGTGAGGCCTGGAAGACCTATCTGGAAAAAAAGAAGGAATACGACGACGCCAAAGAAGCCGAGGACTATCCTTTACCGCCCTTCCCCTATCCGCCGGCGCGACGCGGCTTGAACCCGGCTGAAATAGAAGAAGTTCAGGCGATGGATAGCCTTGCAGGCGCAGCCCGTCAGGGCTTTGCCGCGGGCGCCGCGGATCAAGTCAACATGGCTCAGCATGCTTACCTGACTCTTCTCGCAGACCGAAGCAAAGTCCGGTCGCTCGAAGGGATGCGCACCTTCCTCGAAAAACTGATCGACAAGATTTCAAAGCTTGTTGAAGCCGGGGAAATTCCCGCATCACGCCTGCAGATCCTCAAAGCCTCTTACCTTGAAAACGACAGGCAGCTTGCCGAAGCCCACCAGCGCCTTGTCGCTGATGCCAATGCGGTAGCGCGTAGTGTCGGTGAGCTGCCCAATCGCGACCCCTCGATCTTTGCGGACTTGGAGCTTCCTAATCTCAGTAATGCCCCTTCGCCTAATTTGAAAGCGGTCGAGCCCTTGGCGATCCAACGCTCCTTTTTATTGCAAGAGCTGTTGGATCGCCGCGACGCAGCGTTGAGCCGGTATCGCGCCGCCGAATGGCGCCTGGCGGTCAGCTCTCCTCACAACCCGGATGAGCAACGAGAGCACGAAATGGCGATAGAGGACGCCAAGGCCGCGGCCCTCACGGACCAGATGGCGCAAACCGAAGTCGACATCCGCGCGGGCATCATTGCTATTGAGTCCGGTATCAAGACGTCGATCATCCGCTTTCAAACAGCCGAACAAGCCCTGGCTGAGCTGGAAGCCGTATTTAGGTCCGAGCAGTTAGAACTCGCAAACGGCGAATTTGAGCTCTTGCAGGTCGTTGACACGGTCGAGCGCATTGTCACCACCCGGTACCAGCTCGAGCTCTCGAGTATCGATTACGTCAAGTTTCAGAGCGATTTGGATCGAGCCTTGCTCAGCGGCCCCTACGGAACGCTGCCCCTCTTTTGGCAAGGTCCGTAGAGTCTGCTTAAGTCACTTCGATATGGGTGTGCATGCCGCTCATGTCCATCCAAATTTGCAGGAAATAGGCGTAGTCGCGGTCGACTATAAATCATTGCAATCATTAAAATTCTATATCTTTTTATTGAAAATGTTAATAATTTCTAATATAGTCCGTCTCCCGCTCGCCCTGAGGGCTCCTTCTGGGAGACAACGAATGTACTCAAAAGTACTCGCCTTACTTATGGCATTGACGGTCACTGGTTGCCACCAGGGCAAAAGGGCCAATACCAGAGACTCGTTGGATCAGACGTCCGGCGCCGAAGGCTCGGACGAGCCCGGTGACGATGACGGCTCCGACGGCCAAGGGGGAGGGGACGCCAAAAGCTTTCCTCAAGGTCTCTACGCCGGCTCGCTCTCTGTGCCATCCTCAAACGTCAAACTCGCCGCCGAAGCCTATTTGTATGCCGTGCAAGGGCCGGAGGTCGAAGACTTTCCGAAGTTGAACGTTCTTTTGAAAGTGCAACTCGGAGGCTACAATTCGACGGAATACGTCACTGAACAATACAGCGACGTTTTCTACAGCTTCGAGCAAGGCGACATCACCCTCGACCATCCCGATGCCAACATTGTGTTCAACGGCAAAGCGCAGGTGGTTGACGGTAAGAAGCATCTCGTCGGAACCGTCAAGGTCAAGCACAGCCCAGTCGCGGGAACGCTCGACGTCGAGTTCAAATCCAAAGACGAGTGCGGCCCCCGCGAGCCGGATGGTGGCGATGACGAACCCGGCGACGACGACGGTGGTGGCTCGGACGAACCGGGCGGCGACGGCGGTGGTGGCTCGGACGAGCCAGGCGGGAACGTTAGCGCCGCCTCTGACCAGGCTGGAAATGGTTCGAGCCTTATTGGTAGCGCCGATGGTCCTACCCAAACCAATTCCGTTGCGGCGGGGTCCGACTCATTGGCTTCCTTCCTTCCCCGCCTCATGGGGGAATATTCGGGCCAATGCAATGGAGTGCCCGCTCTTCTTCAAATTGAAACGGGCCGCGGCGTTGCCGATGACCCGGTGGAAGTTCCGACGGCATTGATGGATTACCGGATCAGCGGACGACTGGCGCTTCAAAGCCCTACCTGCACCGGCGACTACTGCCTAGTCCGTCACTACGACAGCGGCGGGTACGACTTCTTCAACGGGACGCTGACCCTCCGCAGCGACGTTGCGGACGATAGCTGTACCCTACGTGACGGACATCTCAGCTGCACCGCATCGATCGAGGGAGTCGCTGAAACCTGTCAGTTCGCGCTCGCGCCGTCAGCTCCGAGGGAGTTTCAGCTGTTCGCGCGCTCCAATCACGTGGCGCCGACTGCCGAGGAACAGAAACCCGTGCCATCGACGACTCCTCCCGTGAGTCCGGAAGCGATCGGTGTCCTGACGGGGCAGTTCCGGGGATACCTGCACAACGAGCGTCGCGACACGTATCAAAGGTTCGAGCTCGAGACCCAAGCCACGATTTCGTCGGTCAATCCGCATAACAACGACGTCTCTTACGTCACTGCGAGCGCTTCAATCTACTTTGGCAGAGAAGCCAGCAAGACCCGGTATGTCCAAAAACTCGATCGACGCCCATTCATCATCACCTCCGGATTCACTCTTGATTCCGAGGAATCGGATGGATT
>JAYVBB010000301.1:0-5282 GCA_043750715.1 Pseudomonadota bacterium
TCCTCGGGCAGGCTGCGCACCTTCAGGCGATGGTTCTCGTCGCGCCGGGCCGCATAGGGTTCGCCCATGACCTGCACTTCGCCGCTGGCGCGATGCCGCTGGCCCACCAGCGCCTCCACCAGCTCGCGCTGGCCGTTGCCCGAGACGCCGGCGATCCCCAGGATTTCACCGGCGCGCACCGCCAGGCTCAGGTGGCGCACGGCCAGCGTGCCCCGGTCGCCGGCCACGTTCAGCTTGCTCACGCGCAGGAGCGGCGGTTCGGTCTCGCTGCCAGCGGCAGTAGACGACGCCGATGCGGCCACCCCTGACTCAGGGGTAATTTTTTTATTTACTGGTTGTGGTGAATATTCAAGAGATGTTAATTGATTATTAGAACACTTAAAAGTATCACCCACACGAGTTGGAGATCCTTTAAGCGAAGTGAGTTGATTACAACCAATATTAACCAAACGGGCGATGCAGCAAGGCGCGCATCCCATGATGCAGGGCGGCATTTCGCGCGCCGGCAGCATGCCGATGCCGCGCGTCGCCATGGGCACCCCCAGCTCGTCGGTGTCGCCGATCGCCGTCATCGCTATCGTCGCGGCGCTGCTGTTCGGCGGCATCGCGGCCTACGTATTCCTGAAGAACGGCAGCAACTGGTCGGCGAGAGAACGCCCGACGTCGACGCGCCCGACGAAGGTCAAGAAAAAGAAAGTCCGACCGCTGCCGGAGCAAGTCCCGAAGCCGTCGGTTTCCGCGGCACAGCTGCGAAAGGCCGAGCGCGTCGCGGACCTGAAGCGCCAACGCGCCAAGCTGCTCGAGTTGAAGCAGCGCCGCGAAGCGCGTAGCCAGAAACTCAAGAACAAGAACATAAAGACGGTTTCCGCGCCGGCCGCGAAGCCGACGCCAGTCGCCAAGCCGCTGCCGGTCGCGAAGCCCACACCGGTAGTCAAACCCGCGCCGCAGTCGCCTGTGCAGGCTCTGCCGAAAGCCGCCCCTCCGGCCGCGCCGCCGAAACCGCAAGGCCAAACGGTAGCGGGCTTGACGGACGGGCAGCAGGTGGAAAAACTCGGTCCGATGAGTTTCGACAAGAGCGCGCTCGCCGCCTGCGAAGGCTCGTGCAACCTGATGCTCTCCGGCGCCGGCGGCTCCGTCAAAGCCGCCTTTTTCAAACAGGTATGGGGACCGGCGCTCGAGGGCAAGACGGGAGGCGTATATCTCAGCGGTCTCGTCAAAAAGAACGGCGACGCGGTGAAGATCATTCTGTCAAACGTGCAATGACGCGGCTTAGACTGCCGTCATGCACGGGCACCTGGTCCTCGACGCGGGTCTGATCTCCACTGCCCTGGCGACGGAAATCGACGAGCTGGCGGGGAAGCCCCTGCCCCGCGTCCGCTCGCGGCGGCGGCGATGGCCGGGGTCGTCCTGGACGTCTGGAATCAGGTCGACGACGTCCTGCCGACCCCGCTCATCCGGGTGACGGTCGTTGGCGGCGGGTCGAATAGCCCCTTTCTGGTCCAATGGTTCGCCGACGTCCAGGGCGTCGGGTTGTGCGTTCGGGAAAGGGCGAAGGCGGGCCTCGCGGGGGCCGCAATGGTGGCCGCGACGGCGCTCGAGCTGGTCAAGGATTGGTCTGAGGCCTCGCTGACTTATGCCGTCCCTCAGGGCGGACTCGTCACCCTCGATCCAGCCCGGGTGGAGGCATGGAAGCGGCTCCTGGAGCGGTTCCGGGCGGAGTTGGGTTGCATTTCCGGGACACAAAAGTTATGACGGTTACTCGATTTTTTTCCAGTCGGAGTCAGGGCGATGGCAGTTCCTAAGTTTAGAATCTCGGCGTCCCAGCGCGACAAGCGCCGCGCTCACCATGCGCTGAAGGCGAAAAGCCTCGCGTATTGCCCGTCGTGCAACGAAGCCAAGCTTTCGCACACGGTCTGCAAAAATTGCGGCACTTACAACGGCAAAGTCGTGATGCAGCCTAAGGCTCAATCCGACTTTGGCGGAGAAGATTTCAACGTCGAGGGCTAAACCCTGTGACGAAGCGGCTCGCCATGTTTCCCGGTCAAGGTTCACAGTTCGTGGGCATGGGCCGGGATTTGCTCAATGAGTTTCCTCTCGCCAAGCTCGCCTTCGAAGAAGCGGAAGACGCGGCGAAGATCCAAATCCGGAAGCTCTGCCTGGACGGCCCGGAAGACGAACTGAAGATGACGGCGAACACGCAGCCGTGCATCCTGACGCTGAGCGTCGCCACCTGGCGCGTGCTGAAGCAGGAAGCCGGCTTGGAGCCGGATGCCTTCGCCGGCCACAGCCTCGGCGAGTATTCCGCCGTCGTCGCCGCCGGAAAGATGGAGCTCGGCCGCGCCGCGTTCCTCGTGCGGAAGCGCGGCGAAGCGATGCAGCAAGCCGTCCCCGCTGGGATCGGCGCCATGGCCGCCGTGATGAACGTCCCCGCGGAAGATCTGAAGACGCGCTGCGCGAAGGTGTCGAAGCCCGGCAAGCTCGTCGAGGTCGTGAACTTCAACTCGCCCCAGCAGCTCGTCGTCGCCGGCCACAAGACCGCGGTCGACGAGCTGTGTCATCAGCTCGAAAAAGACGGCCAACGCTTCGTCAGTCTCCCGGTCAGCGCGCCCTTCCACTCGTCGCTGATGAAGCCAGCGAGGGAGGCGATGACGCCGCTTCTCAACGAAACCAAATTCGCGAAGACCGGAACTAAAATCATCGCGAATCTCACCGGCAAATACGCGGACGCCTACGGCGCGCAGTTTTTGATCGAGCAGATCAACAGCGCCGTCCTGTGGACGCAGACGCTGGAGACCGCGCACCAGTCCGGCCTCGAAACCTACGTCGAGATCGGCCCCGGCAAGGTCCTGTTCGGCCTGGCGAGGAAGACGCTACCCAAGGGTCCCAAACTCCTGCACACGGAAGACGTGAAGCAGACGATCAAGGACCTTCAGTAGAGCGCTTGGGCGATGCGTGCGGTAAGGCGAGTCCACACGTTCGTGTGGGAATCGATGCCGGTATGCGTCGTCGCGACCTGCAGGTTTTCGTCGGCTTCCGCAGTCGGCGACGAGTGCAGGAACGACGTCTGGGTCTCGTAGAAGTTCACCCAGGTGTCCGTGCGCTCCTTCAGGATCAGGCGCTCGGCGGGGGTGACGTCGGACGGGAACTGGGTGCACTGCGCGGGGTTCGCGAAGGTACAGTTCGGGCGGCTGATGGGGTCGATCGAAAACAGGCCTTCGACGTTCACGTCTTCGGGCAGGGCTAAGCCCGCTTTCAACGCGAGCCAGCCGCCATAAGAGTGTCCGGCGAGATAAACGTGACCGGGAGCGTTCACTGCAACGAGGTCCTGGATCTTCGGGGCGACCTGCGCGATCGTCATCGACTGCATCTGATTGGGAGCGTCGGACGACACCCACTTCACTGCGGCGTCGCTGTTGTGGCAGGTGAGCAGCCAGGTGACGTTCCAGCCGTTGTCGTTGGTGAGTTTTTCGCTCAGGAGGCGGAACGGCTCGTACATGTCCATGCCGCGCGGGCTGCGCACGCCGTCTTCGTCGGGCTTGCAGCTCGAGTTGCCGCCGAAGACGACGAGCAAGACGCTGTCGGATGAATCCATGAGGCGCGAGGCGCTCGGATTTCCGGAGCCGCAGCCAACGAGCGCGAAGAGCGCCAATGCGATCAAGATGCGCATGCCCGAGTCTCCCATGTATCAGCGGAACGTTTGCTCGATCCTGGCCTAAAGACGCGACCTCCGGCAAGCTTAAAAAATTGGCAAAAAGCCTAATTCTAGCCAACAACTTCAACTGCTTTGGTTACTGAAGCAGCGGTCGGCGCTTTGTCGAAGAGGCCGTGAAAATGTTAAGATGATCGTGGCAATACCACGTAATTTAAGCATTTTCCTGACTCTTTCGATCCCGATTGATGGAGAACATTGTGCGTTTGATCCTGCTCCTGTCTCTCGTGTTTACCGCCTCCGTTTCGTGCAAACCCCGTACTGAGGAGTCGGAAGCGAAGGCCTTCGACCTCGGCGGCGACGACGGAGTCGTCACGAAAGTCGAGTTTTCGAAGCTCGAAGGCAGCGTCGAGGCGATCGCCAAACAAAGGGCGCAGTTCGAAAAACGCCTGAACGCGATCATCGGCTCGCCGAACAACGCCTTTTCGTCGAAGCGCGCGGTGTTCGACGACGCCGACCGCTCCAAGCTGAGACCCGCTGACAAGGCGGGCCGCTGGGAAACCGTCGATCAAAAAGTGCGCATGCAAGCCATCCACATGGTCGCGGTGCCCGCCGATCCGGACGGCAACGATCAGCCGACCAAGATCAAGGTCCTGATCGTCAACGGCAGCAGTAATCGGGACGGCTTGCAGTCGAGCAACGACGTCAACCTCGTCTCGGAAGTCGACAACACCGGGCTCTTCGACCCGACCGCCGGGGCGCACGGTTTGCTGGAAAAAGTCGCACCGATCCCCGCCTCCCTCGGCAAACTCGGCGACAAGGTCCAGGACATCGACATGTTCTGCGGCAACCATCTGCAGACGTTCAAGGGCGACGTGCTGTTCGCCGGCGGCAGCAAACGCTACCTCGACAACGGTCGTTTCGAAGGCATCAACACCCTCTGGCTCTGGAACTGGCACAAGAACGCCTTTGAGGGCACCGGCAAGAAGCTCCGCAACGGCCGCTGGTACCCGACGATCATTCCCGACGGCTACGGTCGCCTGATCATCGTGTCGGGCATCTCGCAGACTGCCGACCAGATCTCGCGCGTGATCGAAAGCTACGACCCCGTTACCGACGCGCTGCAGAGCTGGCCGCCGCAAGGCGGCAACAACTTCGACGCGATCAACCGCTCGTTCCAGACGATGGGCGGCATGTGGGACATGTACCCGCGCCTGATTCCGCATCAGGACGGCCGTTACCTTCTGGACGGCGACGGCAGCGGCTACGGCAACCGCGGCAATCAGAACACGCAGTACCTGACTTTCAGCAAGCCCGGCCCGAACTTCAACGTCACCATCACCGACGGCCCGCGCCGGCCCTCGGCGAACCGCTTTTACCCGACGTCGCTCTTCGACCCGCGGCCGGGTAAAGAGACCCAGTTCCTCACGCTCGGCGGCCAGATCTTCAGCGACGACCTGAAACAGAAGCAGGGCCAGGGCGGCACCGCCGACCTGATCCGCTACGTTCCCGGCGACGGCGGGCAGAACGGCACCTTCTACAACCGCAGCATGCAGTCTTTCGGCAACCAACCCTACCTCAACAACGAGGAGGACTTCCTCGGCGGTGAAGGCATCCAACGCAACGGCGACGC
>JAYVBB010000302.1:0-3347 GCA_043750715.1 Pseudomonadota bacterium
GCAATGCCGTTACCACCACGGCCAGCACCACGACCCTGACGAACAGCAGTTCCGCCCTGAGTCCGCCTTCAGCTAGCGGTACAGACTTCAGTCCCTCAATCAGCGTCAGAACAGGCTCTCCGGCCGTCTCAACGTGGAAAAACTCGATTTGGATTTGGACGCTACCGGTGTACGGTTTGCCCGACTCGTCCGCCAAGCGACCGGAGTAGGTGAAATCATACGGGTCGGCAGCATGCGCTGGCGCGGCGACGACAAGCGTCAAAAGCCCGGCGAACACGACGCATTTGACGACTTTCCGCAGCCATTGGCACGTGGGTGTCATTGGTACACCATGGGAACAAAGCTCGAGGTCAGGACGCCGCCCGCGCCGACCTGCACGGGACTCGTCAGGGTGTCGACCTGGCCCGCGCTAAACCCGTTGATGACGTTCGCGTTGACGGTGGTGGCCCCAACCGTATAGTCGCGCAGAACGACGACCCGCTCGCTATAGCCAAGATCCCCGTCGGCACCTTCCATCTCAAGCCGAACGACGTTCTCTCCATAGAGGAAGTTGTTCCGAACGTCCTTCACTCCGAGCGGAACTCTCGTCGAAAGCGAGGATTTGAAGACTTCGGGATCGGCTATGTCGATGTTGGTTGAGGCGTTAAGGACACGCGTCACTTGCTTGTCCGCCGCGACGGCGGCATCGGCTGACAAGACGAGGACGCTATGGGTTTGATGCTCAACCCGGCCGTCGAGGAACAGGTTTGGGATGAACACGAAGGCGGGCTTCGGCTCCTCTGCCGAGATCGACACGCCTTTCGGCGTGACCGTGACGTGGCTCTTCGCGCTCCCGCAGCCAGAAAGCGCTGCGAGTCCGAGGGAGATCGTCAAACAATTTAGGCGCACGACGTTCATGGGTCTCTGGAGTTTGCTTTATGGGATTCCTAAATCCAGGTATCGACTACCGTGAAGGAATCTTTAGACAAAACTGATCAGGCCAAAAAAATCTAAGGGGTGCGCCTAGTTAGCGTATCTTAGGGTAGCGAAGGAGTGGGAGACTCTGGCTGTCTATTGCGGGATTTTGCGGGATTTTGCGGGGGTCAGGGAGTCCAACTCAGCACTTTGATTTCTGCATAGGTAGCAGGCTCTTCGCTGGACCGGAGGAGGCCGACGGTCACGATCATGGAGGTACCGACATCTTGCCCCTTAATGAAGGTCGCCGACGGTTCGGACACGGTGAGAACATCACCGGTGTCGAACTGCTGAGCCTTTCCGGCATCCGTTGCCAACTCAATAGCCATAACCGTAGGCGTGGCGTCGGTGCTGCCAACCGTAACGCGTAGCTTGTCGAATGCCAAAGCAGTGGGATCGCCGGAGGTTAGGCTTAAGTCAAACAGGGCTTCGACACTTGACAGCTGGTAGTCTGCGCCTTTCGCCGTCAAAGAAAATTCGTATGGCTCTGTGACTTCAGGCCCGGGCTCCCCGGAAGGCGAGCCTCCGCAAGCTCCGACGAGGGCCATGAGCACCAAGCTCAAGATTCTTGTATGAAGCGGTCTCATCGCGAATCCCTCACCTAGGTTTAGCCTGGACGTTTACCTGATCGGAACCTTTCACTGCAAAGTTGAGGACTAGGTTCGGCGTCACCTGACCGCCAAGCCAGTCGCGGTATTAACCGCCATTGGATCCAATCGGGCCCCTCAGAGTCGTGGGTCCCCAATGTGTCCGGATATCCGGTTCCGCACGTGCCTAAGTAGTCGGTCGGCGACGCAATCAACGGTGGAACGCCGAACGCGATGGGAATTCGGCCGCCCTGAACGCCAAGCCCGTCGCCGATGTCCCGGGTAAGGCGATTCGGCGTGAGCGCTTCCCGAAAACGAAAGGCCCGAAAGTAAAGCGGCGGCAACCGGTAAATGCACGGCTTAGATGGTCATCCGTTCGAACCATGTTTGTGCGTCATTGGTCGAGTATCTCGAGAAGGTAGCGCTTCGATAGCTTCGCGCCCGCGCAATTCACGATTGTTCGCATCGCATCGGCTGTTCGACCCTGCCGTCCGATCAATTTGCCGATGTCCGCCTTGGAGACCTTGAGTTCGATGATGTTCGTCGCGTTGCCGAGCACTTCGTTGATTTCAATGTGCTGAGGTTCATCCACCAGCGCCGAGGCAATTGTCCGAATGAGTTCGACGATGGAAGGACTCCCGCTGGCCATGTCGCGTGCTCCTCGGGTCAGTCGGACATTTAGTTGCTGCGGCTTCTGTTCAACTTCTCAAAGCATATCCCAGAATGGATGCTTGGACTCAACCGTCCGCAGCTCCGTGGGCCTTTACCGCTTCAACCGACTAAACTTGCAATGCTTATCTTGACGACCTAAAGAATGCGCCAGGGTCTCCGAAAGGGGACTAATGGTCGTGGATTCAACATCTTGTCTCATCGCGGTCCTGGCAGTCGGTTTCGCCGGCTGCGGATCGAAGATTTCGAGCCTGAACAAGGCCGAGGTCCAGACGGCTTGGTCTGAAAAAGAAAGCGCGCTGCCGCCGGCGGAGCCCGCCGCGGAGCCAATCACCGAAGAAGCCAAGCCTCCGCAAGACGAACCTTCCGTCAAGCACGGCAAATGGACCATGCACGGCGTCGGACCTCAAGCCATCCTCGGCAACCAGCCGTCGTCGAAAGCGTTTCCGGTCTGGGCCAGCGTCCTTCAGGCGGGACCGTCTGCTAAAGGTATGATCTTCACCTTGGGCATCGGTGGAACGCTCGATGCGGGCGAGGGTCAATGACCACGAACGCGACGAGACTCCTGCTTGCAGCTTTCTTGTCCGTCTTCGCTGCGAAGGCGACGGCCGGCACCTTCACGATGTCTTACGCCGGCCAGATCCTCCCAGCCGAGGGACCCGGCGTCGACGGCACGACGGATCTTGCCGTCACCTTCTATCGCCAAGCCAAAGGCGGCGACCCTCTCCGGGAAACGCTTTATTTCACCAACGTCGCCCTGAACGACGGCTTCTTTCAGCTGAATCTCGAGCTGGAAAGTGCGGACTGGCAAGCTTTGATTCCCGATGCCGGCACCGAGTGCTGGATCGAAGTCACGAATCCGTCGACGAAGGAGTCGAGCGGTCGGCACCGGTTCGGCATCCTGCCGATGGCGCTCAAGGTCCCGGTCGACGACCGCGTCCTGAGCTTCGATTCGACGGGACGCCTGACGTTCGCACCTACGGCATCGGTCGACCTGCGCGGCCACGCGCTGACGGGTCTCGGCGCACCTACTGCCGCCGCCGACGCCGCGACGAAGTCCTACGTCGACGCACAGCTCGCGGGTCTCGACGCGGCAGGCACGGGAGCCAACAGCGACATCACGACGCTCTCCGCCGT
>JAYVBB010000303.1:0-10368 GCA_043750715.1 Pseudomonadota bacterium
GCGGAGTTCCCGGCAAGTCCGCGCATGGCGACCGACCGTTTGGCAATTCAGGTTTAAACTCGGCCGGCTACACCTCAGCTTGCCGTCTCTTACCCCCTCGAAACGGCTTGTCTACGGGTGAAACAGACCCTTTCATCGAGGTAACGGCTGCTTACGTTTCCCCGGTCGTCCGGCCCTCGCCGCCGTGTCGCGGCTTCAGGCGCCGCGCTTCGCCCTTGGGCGAGTGGGGCGTGGTCCCGCGCTTGCAACGTTCATAGGAAACGCAATCCGGTTTCATTCGGGGTCTTTGGAGGACGCTATGACAACGTTTAGAGGGATGTTCGTCATGCCTAGCATCGCAATGATGCTCGCTGCCACGACCTTCAGCTGCACGAGCAGCAATTTCGGCGGCAACGGCGCGACCAAAGGCGCGTCGCTCGACTCGTCGCGAAACGACGGAAAGCAAGGTGCCGACGCCTCCGACGCCTCCGACGGCGAGCTCGGCAACAGCGACCGCGCAGCCGATCTGTCGGACGTGGGCGGCAACGACCTCGGGGGACGCGACACCGACGTTCCGGGCGCCGACAGCTCCGATTCTGCAGGCGGCGGCGGCAGTGAAGGCGAAGGCGACAACGGCGGCGAGGACGGCGACGGCGATTCTCCCGAAGACCAGGACGACGGCAAAGATCGCGACAACGACAAAGACAATGACGATGCCGGCGACGACGACGACGACGAAACGCTGGCCAAGACGAAATACGGCGCAACCATTACGCGGATCCTCGCCGACGACTCCTTCGACCTCAAAATCGAAGTGCTCGTCTCGGGCAAAGTCCTGAATACGGCGACGCTCAGCTTCGACGAAGGCGATAAAGGCGAATCCAAGACTGCGGCGGCAGTGTGCCGCGCCGGCAAGAACACCTGCATGCGCTTGACGTTCACGAACACCGACGGCAGTCACGGCGGTCACGTCGAAACGGCCGGCGTCACGCCTTGCGTGTTCGTCCAGGAATCCGGTACCACCGCGACGGTCGACGTCGACACCAACGGCGGCGAAGGCGGCGGCGCTCACCAAGGCACGTGCAAGCCGGGCGAGGACGACCAGATCGCCATCTCGTGCCCTAACTCGAAAAAGCTGCAGGTCCAGGCCTGCGGGAACTGACGAGTCCGCTAAAAGCGCACGGTCCAGAGATATCCCAGCCGTCCCGGCGCGATCAGCGGGACGGCGGCGCTTTCCACGCGCGAGCCGCCGACCAGGTTCAGAATCCCGTTGATCGTGATGCCGAACGGGTCGAGCACGAACTCGGTCGTACGGCCGAGGGCGGTCGAGCCGAGCAGGGCGTGGCCGCCGTCCCGGATGCTCTTTTTCCAGCGGAAGAACTGCAAACCGACGCGCGACCCCACCATTCCGGTCATCAGGATGTCCTGATACGACGGTTTTTCCACGACGGCCTCCGGGCCGAACTCCCAGGACAGCGAGACCGCGTTCGCGTAAATCGTGCAGCCTAGGGCGGTGGCGCCCGCTTCCAGGCAAAGGACGGTATAAGCTGCGCCCGAATGAATGTGGCCGTAGCCGTTGAAAAACCGCATGTCGGCGTCCCACACCGGGCCGCTCTTAACGTTTTCCTTCCACTGCCCGCCGAGGCTCCGCGGCGTCAGCTCCGGCTTGTCGTACCATTGGCTTTGCTCGGCAGGGAGGGACCAAAGAAGACTCATGATTCCGAGCGAAAGACCCCCGAGCGTTGCCGTCTGCGCCGCAAGGCTATGTTCCGGCTCCGCGCGCGCCGGCGAAGCCAGGAAGAGCATCATGACAAGCAGGACCCGCATTCAAAACTCCCCGAAGACGCCGCAGCGTCCGAGCCTGAAAGCGTCTTCGTTGCCGTCGCGGCGGAGACCGCTGACTCTTTCGTAGCGTTGGGCGTAGAGGCCAAACGCGGCGCTTTCCCCGCGCCAGGCGATCACCCGGGCCTCGAGACCCGTCTCCTCTTCGGAGTAGGCCTCGCCGCGGCTCTTCAGGTCGATCCTCTCGTATTTCACGCCGATGCTGCCCCGGTCGCCGAAGACGTATTTGACGCCGGCAGTCGTCGCGCCGGCGAACTGCGCGAAGTCATAGAGCTGGTTCAGCGCCGGCTCGCGCGGCTCGTCGGTATGCACGTAGTTTCCGGCGTAGCGCTGCTTCAGGTAGACGAGGCCCGCGTCGCCCGACAGGGCGACGGGCCCCCATTTTTGCTCGAAGCCCGCGCCGCCGACCATCCATGTGAAGAACAGCGTGTCGTTGAACGGGTCCTGGTCCAGGAACCGGTCCCTGATGTCGCCGAGCACGGGAACCAGCAGATAGAAGCCGCCGTCCGGGAAGGGGCGGTAGCGCGACTGAAAGCGGAAGAACTCGACCGGATCGTTCAGGGAGAGCGTGAACTTTTCCGAAAACTCCGCCGTTTCGGTCTCCGTCGAGACGCGCGTGGTGCAAGCCTCCGTGGAAGGCTTGGCACCCTGCACCATGCAGGCGATCAGGAGGGTCAGGATGTCCATACGGATGAGACGCTATTTTGAGAGAATTGCCGCTCAGCGAAAGCCGTAGAGAAATATTCCTGCTGCGACCGAGACGTTCAGCGACTCCAGGGTTGCTCCCGAAGCAGGAATCGACGCCAGGCGGTCGCATTGCTTCCTGATCCCTTGCGAGAGGCCCGACTCCTCGTTGCCCAGGACCAGCACGACTTTTTCGTACGTGCCGGCGACTTTGGTCATGGGCTCGCCGTCCATCGCCGTGCCGATGATCCAGTAGCCTTTGTCTTTCAGGTCGGAGAGGGCGCGCGAAAGGTTCACCACGGTCACCAGGTCGCAAAGCGCGAAACCGCCCTGCGCCGTGTTCACGGCCGCCTGGGTGAACAGCACCTGACGCCGCTCGGGCGCGATGACTTCCTTCACTCCGAAGAAGGCCGCGCTGCGCACCACGGCGCCTAGATTCCGCGGGTCGGTGATGTGGTCGACCGCGACGATCAGATCCTTGACGCGGCCTTCGATGCGCTTTTCGAAGGCTTCAAGCGGCATCGCTTTGAGATTTACCTTGGCGAAGACCGGCGCCGCGCCCTCTTCCTTCTGCTCCCCGGGGCCGATCTCGCGCAGGGGAACGCTGACCTGGTGGTCCTTCAGGAGCTTTTCGACTTCGGCGCGCTTGTCTTTCTTGGCGCGGATCTCGACGAGGGCGCGCGGCTTGAACCGCACGTATTCGGCGACGGCCGCCAGCCCTTCGACGACGAAGGCCTGCGGCGTGAGCGGGTTCACTTTGCTCATGCCGAGACGGACCGGTAGTCCTGCCGGATCTTGCTGGCGGTCTGGAACTGAAGGTTGTCGCCCGCGACCTGCAGCAGGAACTGGATCAGGCTTTCGATCCGGACGGTGAAGTAGCTGACGCGTCCGGGATTGGCGTTGCATTGGCTCATGATGCCGCTGACCGAATCGCGGCCGATCGCCCCCTGCGGATCGAGGAAGATCGACGGAAAGCCTTCCGGATTCAAGTCCGCGACGAACGACTTGACGTCGTCCACCGGGAACTCGCGCCCCGCTTCGGTGAACGCTTTCCGGACGGCTTGGAGCACGTAGCCGTGGGCATCGAATTTGGCCTTGAGCGGCGCCATCTCCGGCGAGTTCTTCCGCTTTTCGTCGACGTCTGGCGAGATCTTGCAGAGGCCGAGGTTGACCAGGTTGTAGAGCGCCGAAATCGTGTAGCTGTCGAGCAGCTTCGACATGTTGAGAAGCTCCTGGACGTTGCTTTGCTGGTCGATCAGGCCCATCAGGTCGCCGATGAACGTGCCCGGCTCGAATTCCTTGTGGACCTTGTCTTTTGCCTGCAGCATGACGACCTGGCTTTCGGCGCGCAGCCGCCCGAGGAAAGCGCGGAAGGCGCAGCCGAAGCTGTAGCAGTCGCCGACGGTGTCGGCGACCGCGTCCTGAAAGATGACTTCGGTCGGCGCCATGCCGGCGCCTTCCTGCAGTTCGAAATAGACCCGGTCGACCATGAAGATCGAGCGCAGGATCTGCTTCACCTGGAGCTTCAGCGCCTGCCAGAGCTGGACGTTGGAGAAGATCCCGCTCGAGATCAGCACCTGGCCGAATTTCTTCGCCTTGGTGACCTGCGCCGCGGAGTTGGTCAGCTCGTCGATGCTGATCCGGCCTTCGCGGTAGATCACTTCGCCGAGGCGGTCGTCGATGACGTTCGAGGCGGCGAAGACGATGTCTCCGCGCGACAGGAAGATGCGTTTCTGGCCGTAGCCCGTGTCGACGACGACCACGCCGGACCAGCTCGCCCGACTCAGTCCGAGCAGGAAGTCCTTGAAGACTTCGATCGGGCAGGTCGCCATCCCGGTCGGGACTTTCGCGGCGCCGCGGCCCGGCGCCTGGCCCTCTTCCGAGACCAGCATGATGCGCTTTTCGTCGAGAGGCACGACCGACCAGTTGGTCTTGCTCCCGGGATCGAGGAGCGGGCCGTTCACCACGAGGCCGGAATCGTTCTGCGTCACCGTCCACTCCGCTACTGCGGCCGGAGTCTGTTGTTCCGTGCTCATGTCCCTACTCCTTCAGGCGTTTCGGATCGATGTTGTAGGCGCGAAGCTTGCGGTGAAGGTTGCTCCGCTCGATTCCTATCGCCTCCGCGGTCTTTGAGACGTTCCATTGATTTTCTTGGAGTTTATCAAGAATGAAGGTGCGCTCAAAGTCGGATTTCGCCTCTCTGAGGGTCGAAGGCGCCTCGCCGGCCCTGGCGCCCTCTCCGTCGCGATGGGCTGCCAGCACCCCGTCCGGCATGTCGCTCAGGATGACCTCGTCGCCCGCCACCATGATGCAGAGCCTTTCGACGACGTTGCGGAGCTCCCGGATGTTGCCTGGCCAGCCGTAAGCCTGAAGGGCCGCCTTCGCCTCGGCCGTCAGGACCTTTTCGGGTTCCTTGAGCTCGTTCGCCAGGTAGCGGAGGAAGTGCGAGGTCAGCACCGCGATGTCGGAGGGGCGCTCCCGGAGCGGCGGCAAGTGGAACGGGACGACGTTCAGCCGGTAGTAGAGATCCTCCCGGAAGTTTCCCTGGGCGATCTCCTCCTGAAGGGGCTTGTTCGTCGCCGCGATGACGCGCACGTCGACTTTGAGCGTCTCGTCGTCCCCCACCCTCTCGAACTGCTGCTCCTGCAGGACCCGCAGAATCTTCGCCTGGGTCCTGAGCGACATGTCGCCGATCTCGTCGAGGAAAAGGGTGCCGAGATGGGCCTGTTCGAACTTTCCGCGCTGGAGGCTCACCGCACCCGTGAACGCCCCTTTGGCGTGCCCGAACAGCTCGCTCTCGATCAGCTCTTCGGGGATGGCGGCGCAGTTGACTGCGACGAAGGGCTTGTCCGCGCGCGAGCTTTGCGCGTGAATGTTCATCGCCACCACTTCCTTGCCCGTACCGTTCTCTCCGGTTATCAGCACCGACGCGTTGCGCGGCGCCACCATCTTGATCTGCTTCTGGATCTGCTGGAGAGCCGGCGAATCGCCGATCAGATCGTGGCGCTTTTGGCCGCAGCCGGCCTTCGCCTGGCGCACCTGGGCGAGCAGGGGCAGGATCTTTTCCAAGGACAACGGCTTTTCGAGGAAGTCGAAGGCGCCGAGCTTCGTCGTCTTGACCGCCGTCTCGATCGTGCCGTGCCCGCTCATGATGACGACCGGAATGTCGTCGCGCATGTCTTTCAGAGCCTGGAGCGTCTCGATGCCGTCCATGCCCGGCATCGCAACGTCGAGAAACACCAGGTCCGGCGGCCTGGCCTTGTATTCGACCATCGCCTGCCGTCCCGAAAGGGCGGTGGTCGCGCGCCAGCCTTCGTCTCCGAGCACGCCCGCGAGCGACTCGCAGATCGCTTCCTCGTCATCGACGATCAACGCGAGGGGGCCGGTCGTTTTCGTCGCGCTCGTTTTCTTCACTTACATCGTCCTGGACTTTTGGCCTTCGCCGGTCGGCAATTCTATCACGATCTTGGTGCCGCGCGGCTCGTTGCTCGCAATCCTGAGATAGCCGCCGTGGTCCGTGATGATCTGGTTGACGATGGCGAGGCCGAGGCCCGTGCCGCCGTCCTTGGTCGAAAAATACGGCTCGACCACGCGGTCCCGAAGGTTGGCCGGAATGCCGACGCCGTTGTCGAGGATTTCGATGCGGACGGTGTCCAGGTTCCTGAGCAGCATGCTGCGGAGCTCGATCCGGCCTTTACCCTGCCGCGGGTCGAGCGCTTCCACGGCGTTCGAGACCAGATTCACGAACACGCGGTTCATCTGATCCTTGTCGAGCGGGAACTCCGGCACGTCCTGGAGCCCCGTCGCGTCGAACTCGACCTGGGGATAGCTCATCCGGTAAAGGCCGAGGACGTCGTTTATCACGCCGTTGACGTTGCCCATCCGGGGCTTGATCTGGGGGAGGCGGGAGAACTTCGAGAATTCGTTGACGAGATCCCGGAGCGAGTCGACCTGCTTCAGGATCGTTTCCAGGCAGGACTCGAACACTTCCCGCTCTTCCCCTTCGAACTTCTCGTGAAAGCGCCGAAGCAGCCGCTGCGCGCTGAGTTTGATCGGCGTCACGGGGTTCTTGATCTCGTGCGCGATGCGGCGGGCGACTTCCCGCCAAGCGGCGACGCGCTGAACCTTCACCTGCTCGGTGGCGTCGTCGAAGACCAGAACCCGGCCCCAGTCCTCGCCCTGCTCGTCCTGGATTCTCGTCCCGTCGACCAGCACCGTCATGTTCTTGCCGGCAACGACGATGTCGAGCTGGGCGCTGAAGGCGTCGGCGTCCGTCAAATGCTCCGCCACGGGGTTCCAAAGCGAAGCGTGGAGCGCTTCGCCCAGGCCCTCTTCGACTTTCTTGCCTTGGACCTTGGCGGACTCGATCTTGAGCAGATCCTCCGCTGCGCGGTTCATCGTCGAAATGCGGCCCTCGCTGTCGACCGAGATGACGCCGGCCGTGATGTTCTTCAGGATCACTTCCATGTACTGGCGCCGCTGGTCGAGCTCTTCGTTCGTGTTGACCAGGGCGACGCGGGCTTCGTCGGCTTGCGTCCTGTGGCGCTGCAAGTCCTGCGTCATCTGGTTGAACGAGCGTACGAGCTGGCCGGTTTCGTCGTCGGTCTTGGGAGTGAGCGTGATGCTGTAGTTCCCCAAGGCGACTTCGCGCGTGCCTTCGGCTAGCGCCTGGATCGGGCCCGTGATGCCGCGCGCCACGTAGAATCCAAGCCATACCGCCGAGAAGACGATCAGCAGAGACATCACGACGAGCAGGATCAGGTAGCTCAGCTTGATCAGCTGGGCACCCGGTCGCAGGTTGGCGAAGCTTTGCTGGATGGCCTCGATGCTTTTCAGGATCTGCGTCTCGAACCTGGTCTCGGTCATGATCGCGCCGAGCAGCTGGTGCGTGTTGGGGTTGGTGATCGGGGCGATGCCTTTGACCACATCCTGCTGGTCCTCGCCCGCGACGGTGCTGACCGCTACCAATCCTTGCTCGCGGCTGAAACGGTCCAACGCTTCGATGACGAACGGCTCGGTCGCCCCCTTCTTCAGCTCGGCATAGTCGCGGCTGGCCCAGATGAGACGGCCGTCGTGGTCGAACAGCTTCAGGTTGTCGAGACCGTACTGGGCGTCGAAGCCTTCCAGCTGACCCGGCGACAGGATGGCCTCCGCGTCGACCGCGATCTGGTCTTCCGGGAGAGTGACCTTGATCCGTTGCAGCGCGATGCGCGCGAGGCTTTCGAGGCGGCGTTGATCCTGCTTGTAGACCTTCGCTCCCGCTTCGCGCGTCTGGTGCATCGTGATGCGCACCTTGTCCGAAAACCATTCGTCGAAACTGGTGACGATGAAACGGGCGGACACGTAGAAGAACAGGATCGTCGGCGCCAGGGCGAAGAACATCAGCGCCGCGACGAGCTTGGCGCGGAGATTCGAGCCGAAGACGCCGCGGCGGCGTTCGACGACCAGCTTCGCGACGTTGCGGAAGAGCAGGAAGCTCAACAGAAGGATCAGGATGACGTTGAAGTTGATCAGCCCGAAGTAGACGACCGTGACGAAGAAGTCCTGGTTCTTCGCCAGCGTCTCGCTCAGGTCGAAGAGGCGGGTCTCGAGGCGCGACAACCCGATCAGCATCATGGTGGTCAGGACGATGCCGCCGAGCTCGATGATGCGTTTGCGCTCGGCAGCCGTTGTCGGCAGATCCATTTAAGGCTCGATCTTGAGCGGAATCCGCGCGAAGTCCGTGCCGCCGCGCTGGAAGCGGATCTCGTAATCGCCTTCCGGCTTGCCCGCCGTAGCCTTGGCGGAGGCGGGCGCGATCTGAAACAGCACGTCGTCGGTCTTCTCGAGGTTGGTAACGACGCGCTCGACCTTCACCAAGTCGGTCGCCTTGACGGCGAGGCTTTCCCCGTCCCGCAGCACTTTGTTCGTGCCGTTGATCGACACTTCGGCGTACCGAAGCACCGGATTCATCAGCCGGATGTAGACGGTGCCGTGCAGGACTTTTTTCGTCGCGACCTGGAGCGCGTAAACGTCGCCTTTTTGGTCTTCCGAGTGACGGGCCTTCAGGTCCATCGTCGTGAAGTCGTAACCCCGATCCTCGCCCTTGGGGCTCGGACTCTGGTAGCCGACGAGGTTCACTTCCTTGGGCCCTTCCGCCTTGCCGGCGAGCGCCGCTTCCTTGATCTTGAGGTGGTCGCCGCGCAGCACCGGCAGCTCGCCGCCGGCCTTCACCAAACGAGGCTGTCCGTTGACTTCGACGATCACATAATCCAGCTGCTGGCCTGCCTCAGAAGTAGGCTTCGGGGAATTGGGCGGCGCCGCCGGCCTAACCCAGGCCAGCGATAGAGCTACCGAAATTACTAGGCCCATGGGGACCGGCCGGGGCAGGGGGATCAACCGTTTGCCTCTAACAAGAATTAGGGGTAGGTTTCCTCCGTGATACTACCACAAAAGAGGGACTAGGCACTCCATGATCGTGGATCATCACACCGTCGAGCGCTTCGCGGAAAACCTCAGGTCCAAGGGCAAACAACCGGCTACGGTCGAATCGTACTGCCGGGACGCCCAACGCTTTCTCGAATATCTCGGCAAGTTCAAACTTGCCGCCGAGAAGGTCGAATCGGAAACGCTGCTCGCCTACCAGGATTTCCTGAAGGGCGACTGTGAGGAACGCGACAACTCGGTACGCCGGACCGTCATCGGCATTCGCCAGTTCTACCGGTTCCTCAGCGAATCACGCGCCATCGGGTCGACGCCCTTCGACTCGGTGCCGATCCCGGTCCGCGACGAAACGATGACGAAAGGCCTCGAGACGACCGACGTGTCTCGCCTTCTCGAAATCGCCCGCAACGGCCGCCCCGACTGCAAGGCCGCCCGCGACGCCGCCATGGTCTCGCTGCTTGCTCAAGAAGGCATCAAGGCCAACGAGCTGATCAGCCTGAGATGGAGCGACCTCCTCCAGGAAAAAGAGAACGCGACGCTTCGCATCAGCGGCACGCGCACCCGCGCCATCGCCCTGTCGAAGGAATCCCTCGAGCAGCTGCTGGCCTACCGCCGCCACTACCAATTGATCAAACACCCGGCGATCGTCCATTCGCCGGAAAAACGTATTTTCATCGCCTTCAAAGGGCGCGACGCGGCCAGCCCGCTCGCTCTCATGACCCGCCACGGCCTCAAGTTCATTCTATATGAACTGGGAGACAAAGCGGGCCTGAGCCGCCTCAACACCGAGCAGCTGCGCCACTTCGCAGTCGGCAACCTGATCACTCGCGGCCGCAGCCCCGAGGAAATCATGCTGCACATGGGACTTCGGCGGATCGGCAACATCGCCAAGCATCTGTCGAAGAACCGCGCGGGCGCGACGGCGGCCGGCTTGCCCATCGTGGCACGCACGGCGAGCCGTTCGGTCGGGGCGACGCGAGGCTCGTGAGCGAAATCTGGATGCAGCGGGCGTTAGAGCTCGCCCGTGCCGCCGCGGCGCGCGGCGAAGTGCCCGTCGGCGCCGTCGTGGTCAGAGATGGCCAGATCGTCGGCGAAGGCGCCAACGCGCGCGAGCAAGCCAACGATGCCCTCCGTCACGCCGAGATGGACGCGATCGGGGCGGCTTGCAAGAAGCTCGGCACCTGGCGCCTCACCGGCTGCACGCTCTACGTGACGCTGGAGCCTTGCCTGATGTGCGCCGGCGCCATCTGGCAAGCCCGCCTCGACAAGGTCGTCTACGGTGCGACCGACCCCAAGGCCGGGGCGATGGGCAGCCTCTACAAAATCCACGAGGACGCGCGCCTCAACCACCGTTTGCCGGTGGAAACGGGCGTGCTGGCCGACGAGTGTGGCCAGATCCTAAAAGACTACTTCAAAGCGAAGCGCAGCTAGCGACGTTTG
>JAYVBB010000304.1:0-3601 GCA_043750715.1 Pseudomonadota bacterium
GTTTTCGTATCGTGTTTCGTACTAGGGCACGCATACCAGGCACTATAGATGCCGTTTTGGAAACCGGTGAGACCATCCCATTGGCGATCCTCAGATCACGATCTGGAGCCGCGCCCTTGTGGGCGGCTCCAGACGGCGATCTTCGAATGGCGGGCAGCGATATTGTTTTGAAGAGTGGGAACTCGCGACGGCGTCGACGGGCCGGCAATTTGGATGCCAACGCTGCGCGTTGGCATCCAATATTGCTGACGGCCCGGCGCGTTTCTCATTAGCCCTTCTTCCAAGAAGGGCGGGGGACGGCATGGTCCGGAGGGCCCTTCTTCGAAGAAGGAACGGTGAAGCGGCTTCCGGGTGCCCTTCCTTAAGCAAGGGGCAGTTGACCAGGATTGCAACGTTCACCATGAACGTTGCAGTTTCAGTCAAGTCAGTCTCAACGCTGGAACAATAGGTTAGCCAGACAAATTACGAACGTGCGTGCTTGTCTGACCAACACAACGATTGCACTGTGAAACTTGGTGCTGTCGCGTACCTCCACCGGTGGAGGTGAACTCACCAAACTCGCGCCGGGCCAGGAGCAACGTCGCTTGCCAACGCTTGCGTTGTCTGGCGGTTTGCTGGCCCGCCGACGCCGCCGCGAGTGACCCCTCTAGAAAACAAGATCAATGCCCGCCATCCGAAGATCGCCGTCTGGAGCCGCCCACAAGGGCGCGGCTCCAGATGGTGATCTGAGGATCGCCGGTGGTGAGCCCCCGCCGGAGGCGCTGTCTCTTCAAGACAAATGAAAAAGGTCCGGCTTTACAGCCGGACCTTCTAGATGACTTGTAGGATCTCTCTAGATTCCCAGCGCCTTGCTTCGCGCGGCTGGGAATGACGGTTACTTCGTTTGGGTCGGGGACTGGTTCGGCGACTGGTGCGGGTTTTGGCCCGGGTCGTTGCCGTCTTTGCCGTCGCCGCCGTCTTTGCCGTCTTTGCCCGGATCGTCGTCGCCGTCTTTGCCGTCGGTCGAGCCGTCTTTGCCGTCTTTGCCGTCTTTGCCGTCTTTGCCGTCTTTGCCGTCGGCCGAGCCGGCGGTGCCGTCAGCGGCGTCTTTGCCGTCTTTGCCGTCTTTGCCGTCGGCCGAGCCGTCGACCGTGCCGTCCGTCGTGCCGTCGGCCCCGTCAGCGCTGTCTTTGCCGTCATTCGCATCGACGAAGCCGCCTTCGTCGCCTTTGCCGTCGGAGCCGTCGGTCGTGGCGCCGTCAGAGCCGCCAGCGGTCACTTTGCACTGGGTGCCGGCTTTCACGTCGACGATCGTCGCGAATTGCTCTTCGTCTTCCGTGCCGGGGTTCAGGACGTCGGTCAGCTTGACTTGGAATTCCTGGCCTTCGACTTGTTCGAAGATCATCTTGCGGGCGTAGTTGACCGCGCCGTCTTTGACGCCGAGGTTGAAGTTCAAGGTGTGGATGAATTTCGCGTCGACGTTCTTGCGCTCGATCGCCATTTTCGCTTCGAGGGTCTCGGTCGTGACGGGGTCAGTCGAGGCGTCGGTGATGTGACCGACGTCGATCGTCGCGTCGAAGGTGCCGACGTAGTTGGCTCCAAGGGCCCGCGAGAAGGTCATGGTCAGGAGTTCGGCTTTGTCTTCGGCTTTCGTCTGGTCGTCGATCGCTTCACCGGCGAGCTCGGACAGCGCGATGGTGACTTGGCCGGTGGTCTTGGTGACGTCGCCCGTGTTGTCGACGTCGACGTTGCCTTCGACTTTGATGCCGAGTTCGATGAGGATCAGCTGGCCGACGGCCGCGATTTCTTTGGAAATGCCGGGGTTCAGCTTCGTCGCGGAGACTTCGCTGATTTTCGCGAGGACCGCAGTCTTGAGGATGATGCCGAGGAAGTTGTTCGCTTCGTCCATGTTGAAGTTCAGGCCCGTGTTGCGGCACTGAGTCGCTTGGTCGTAGTAGAACGAGTCGTCGAGCTTCACTTCGCTCGAGGCGCGCGCGATCAGGAACTTACGGTAGTTCCGGATGGCCGTACGAACTTCCGAACGGTAGTCGCGATTGGCCAGCTCTTTGATGAGCATGTCGGCCGCGATGACCTTCAGGTTGTCCATGTGTTTGAGGAAGTCGGCCGAATTCGCCAGATTCAGCGATTCCGCGTTCTGCACGGCGGAGAGGTCGACGTTCTTCGGTTTCTTTTGCACCTTGATGACGATGTCACCGCAACCGGTCATCATCATAAGGCTGCAAGCCACAGCCACCACTTTTGCGCCCACGTTGAGCTTTTTCATCTCTGCATCCATCCCATCAAGTCAGTTCAGTTCAATCTGTTCCGTTACAACTCTGCACAGCAGCACAGAGGCCCGAGCCCCATTTTGCAAGGGGGGGTCCAAGCCGGCGGCGCTTCAGCGCCGCTCTCCGGCAGGTTTAAAAAGTCTATAAAAGCAAATACTTAAGTTAGAAGTACCGCAGACTTGCCCTCAATGTCCCTTCGCCCGAAACCCGGCTAATGCCATGACAGCGACCAAAAACTCGCCAGCCCGCTTTCAAGTCCCGCCCCCTATCCGCCGAATTCATGCTCATGAACCGACTCGCGAAATTGCTCCTGGTTGCCGCCTTCGGCGCTGCCGGCACTGACGCCCTTGCCATGGCGCGCGCCAACGAGAAGTACCGCGGCCTCGTCCGGTACGTTCATTCATTAATAGGTAGCTGCGGACCGGACGATGGAAACGGGCGGCGGTACCACCGCGTAAGACTCCGGCTCGAAGGGGGAAGCCGACCTTTCCGTCAGTTTCAGCAACTCCGGGTCAGCGGTTTCGCCTCTCGTCGTGGGGACGAATGATCCGATTCCTTAACCAAACATTGATCATTTTGCTCGTCGCGGTCGCGGGGTCCTGCAAACGGGGCGTCAACGCGAACGACGAGACGAGTTCGGTCGCGGCAACCACCGTCACCGCCGCCGGCCAGATGGTCGCCTTGAACGCCTTGTCCAAGGCGGATCTCCGCCCCGAAGCAGAAAAAATTGCCGCAGCCCCCTCCGACAATGCTACGCTTAACCCTAGAACCTTCGTGGCTTCTGGAACCTACGCCGCTGGCGCCGGCATTCCGGCCCGGGCGGTACTCGGTGGGCAGATCGGCGTCGTAAGCGACGGCAAGCAGCACAATCACACGGCCTGCGAAAATCCCCTTGCGACGCCTGGATCCACGGCCACGACCGGCCTGACGATCGACGGCGTGCTCACGGAGTGGCCTGTCGGCGCGGTCATCGGCGTCGACCGCGCAGGCGCCATGGACCTCACCGACGTCGACCTGACCCAGCTCTATTTCGCGAAAGATACGACTGATCTGTACCTGGCCGCAAAGGTGGCCGGCAACTGGGACACCGTCTACACCGGGGAAAAGGAGCTCGTTCTCGAGTTCCGCCAACTGGTGATGCCGGTGGCAGGCTCAGGTAATCCTTATGCTACCGGCACGACCGTCCGATACTATGTCAGAGGTACGGGTCTGCAAGACAACGGCGGCGCCGCCGTCGTGCAGGGCACCGGCATGGGTGAGACCGACTACAGCCTAGCTATCAGCACTACCGGGATCGAGTTCCGTATCGCGAAGAGCGTTATCGAAGCCACCAC
>JAYVBB010000305.1:0-13871 GCA_043750715.1 Pseudomonadota bacterium
CCGACGCGGCCACGGGGAAATTGTCGACGGTCGTCTACCTCGAGGAGTCAGGCCCCTACGCCGAGCTGAAGCAGCCGGCCAAATCCGTCAAATGGAGCGCCTTTTGAAGCTCTTCCAGAAATTCAAAATGCCGCGCACGCTTTGGGGCTTTCCTGTCGAGGAAGACGGAGTCAGCACCGCGGCCGCGCGCAACCAAGGCAAGCGCGGCATCGCTCTGATCATGGCGATCATGATCATCTCCATCATGATGCTCTTCACGACCGACCTGATCCTGACGTCGCAGGTCAACATGACTTTGGCGACAACCAAGCGTGACTCGCTGAAAGAGGAATACCTGGCGAAGTCCGGTTTCAACATCGGCTTGCTGCTCCTGTCGGCCGACTTCGCGGTCGACCTGTTCATGGCGCAGCAGGATCCGAAGGCGGGTTTGTCCGACGGCATGGGCGACCTCTGGTCGGCTATGAACGGCCTCCCGATCGGCGGCGAGTCGGCCGAGATGATGATGGGATTCCAGGAGGAGTTCGGCCTCAACTCCGTGCTCGACTCCGGCGTCATGGACCAGCTCAAGCTCTTCGAGGGCTCGTTCATCGTGAACGTCGCCGACGAGACCGGCAAGATCAACGTAAACGACTGCTTCAACAGCCGCTGCCAGGAAGGCCTCCTGATGCTGGAGGCGATGTTCTCCTGCCCGGCGGAAAAAGCCTTCCTCGACCAGAAGAAGCTCAACGGCCGAGAACTCGCCTACCGGATCAAGGACTACATCGACAAGGACGCCCGCGCCGACGAAGCCTCCGGCTACAACGACGAGGACGAGCCGTTCGGCAAACGCGTGCCGAAGCAGGCCGCGAAGAACGCGCCGCTCGACTCCGTCGACGAGCTCCGGATGATCGAAGGCTGGGACGAAGAGGTTCACGCCGTCTTCTCGCCGTACATCACGGCTTTCCCGTTCACGATCGGCTCGACGGAACGCAAGTTCCAGATGAACATCAACACGGCGTCGCGGGCGATGCTGCAGTGCCTGTTCCCGGAAGCCAAGGGCGACTGCGCGGAAAAATCCGCGGTGGCCCTGAAAAAGCGCACGGACCTCGGCCAGACGCTCGGTTCGGGCGACACCAAGATCGCCGACATCCTCCGCGACACCTTGTGCTTCACGGGCGGGGACGGCAACCCCGGCGAAGCCAACAACAAAGCCAATTGGTTCACCAAGTATTCGATGGTCTACCGGATCGAGGTGATGGGCGAGCTCAACGGCAACCAGCGCAAGCTGACCGCCGTCATCGAACGCATCATGCCCGACCCTAAGAAGAATGAAAAAGCTGCCTATAGGCTGCTCTTTTTCAAAATTACCTAATCGGAACGATTAGGTAATCCAGAGCGCAGCGAAGGATCCCGGTAAGTCATGATAATATTACGAGATCCTTCGCTTCGCTCTGGACTCCGGCGCCGCTTTTCAGCGTCGCCTGCGGCCCCAAGCTCTGGAGATTGATCAGCATGCAACGAGTCATAGGCTTGGACATCGGCAGTTACTCGATCAAGGCGGTCGAGATCGTCAATACGTTCAAGTCGTACGAGATCGCGAACTTTTACGAGAACGTCATCCCGCACGTCGAGGAGCTCGACCCGGACATCATCATTCCGGCGTGCATGGAGCAGCTCTTCAACGAAAACAACCTGAAGGCCGACCGGATCATCACGGCGATGCCCGGGCAGTATATTTCCAGCCGGATCATGTCGTTCGCGTTCTCCGACCCGAGGAAGATCGAAGCCGCGATCCTGTCCGAGCTGGAAGACGCCGTGCCGTTCAACATGGACGACATGATCATCGACCACCAGGTTCTCGGCCAGATGGACGGCCAGACGATCACGCTCGCCGTGCTGACGCGTAAGAATTTCCTGAGAAGCTTTCTCGAGCATTTGCAGCGCATCGACATCGACCCGAAGCTGGTCGACGTCGACAGCCTCGCGTTCTACAACCTTGCGTCCTACATGCCGATGCCTCCCGGACAGTGCGTCGGCCTGGTGGACGTCGGCCACGAAAAGACCTCGGTCTGCATCGTGCAGGACGGCGTGCTCCGCATGTTCCGCTCGATCAACCTCGGCGGCCGCTACCTCACGGAATTCCTGGCGCGCGACCTCGAGACCGACTTCGCCGACGCCCAGCGCGTCAAGCACCGCGTCTCGCGCGTTCTCTGCGACGAAGACCAGGCCACCGACCTCTCGGGCGACGACAAGTTGATCGCCGAGCGGATGACTCTCGCGGCCAACGCGGTGGTCAAGGAGCTCGGCCGGACCTTCTACGCCTTCAAGACCTGGGAAAAGGCGCCGCTCTCCAAGCTCTACATCTCCGGCGGCACGAGCCGGATCAAGAACTTCAGCAAGTACCTGCAGGACCAGCTCGAGATCCCGGTCGAGGTCAACCGCATCGACCAGACCGATCTCAAGATCAACCCGGCGCTGGCCGACCACATGGCGATCATGCCGCAATCGGTCGCGATCGGCATGCGCGCCGTCGGCTCGATGAAGCGTCACTCGCAGATCAACCTGCGTCAGGGCGAGTTCGCCTACGTGCAGAACTACGAGTCGATCCTGAAGAGCGCCGGCATCGCTTTTCGCGTCGTCGCGGTCGCGCTGCTTCTCCTCTGCGTCAGCTACGGCGTGAAGTACGTCTTCTACATGCGCCAGATAGACGCCCTCCAGGCGCAGTACCTGAAGGAATACACGACGATCTTCCCTTCGGCTAAGACGACGTACGTGCCCGGCAAGTACACCTTCGAGAAGCTGAAGGGCGACGCCGTCTCGAAGATGACCAAAGAGATCAACCACAAGCGTTCCGCCGTGTCCCAGTTCATGGAAGACAACTCGGCGAGCCCCGCGCTCGTCGTGCTGAAGACGCTGAGCGAGGCGATCCCAAAAGAGAACAAGGTCGACGTCACGCTTTACCAGTACAACACCGTCGTCACCGGCGGCGGCAAGCTGGTGCTCAAGGGAGAAACCGACGGCTACGCGTCGGTCGCGGCGATCGTCGAGGCCGTGAAGAAGGTCCAGACCCTGAAGAACGTCGAAGAGAAGCAATCGGGAGCGAAGCCCGGCACCGACAACAAGGTCATCGAATTCACCATCCACGCCGATTACGCCGGCGGGACCAATAACGGCGGGAAGGCCTGATGAGCGCCATAGCCCAACTGTCTGACAGGCTGAAAGGTTCGCTTTCGACGAACCTGAACGTCGTACGCAAGCGCCTCTTCGGCGCCAACAACGAGAAGCTCGACTTCTTCATGGACAGCTTCTACAAGCTGTCCCCGAATCAAAGGACCGCGATGCTTTCGGGCTTCGTCGCCGTCATTGCTTTGTTCGTGCTCTCGGCGGTCGGCCTCTATTTCGCCCAGGTGAACCAGCTGAAGCGCAACCTCTCGGGCAGCTTCGCGGCGCTCCACGAGCTGCAGACTATGAAGTCGAATTACGAGCAGGAGACGAAGAACTTCGACAAGCTGGTCGAGACGGTCGACCGCAAGACCCGGCAGATGAGCCTCAAGCCCTTCTTCGAGAAGATCGCCAACGACCTCGGCGTGACCATCGAAGGCCTGAACGACCAGAAGGCGCCGCTCGCCACCGACAACCCGCTCGCCGACAAGATGCAGGAAGTGCGCGTCGAGATGCGGCTGCCGAACATCTCGGTGCCCCGCCTGATGAGCTTCCTCGTCGAGATCGAGAAGTCGAACAAATACCTCCGCGTCCAGGACCTGCAGGTCCGCGGCCGCTACGGTACGAAGCTCTTCTTCGACGGCCAGGCCAAAGTGCGCGGTTACGACGTGAGCGGATCCGGCGCCGCCGGCGGCGGCAGCAACTAACAGAGCGGGAGCGGAGATGGCGGCGGAAGAAGGCAAGTCCCCGGCGAGATTGGTGCTGCAGGTCGTGGCCCTGGTGGCCCTGTTCCTGGTCAGCTTCGTGCTCTTTTTGTTCCTGACTTTTCCCTACGAAGTGCTGAAGGAATCCCTGGCGGCGGAGATTTCGCAGTCCACGGGGTACATCGTCCGGATCGGCGACATGTCGGCCGACTTCCCGCTGGGCCTGACGGCCGAGGCGGTGAAGATCGAAGCGCCCACCGGCGCCGCGTCGCTGTCCTTCAAGACCCTGTCGGTCGACGTCAGCGTCCTGAAGTTCCTGCTCGGCAAAGTCTCGGTCGAGCTCTCGGCGACCGCGGGCTCGGGCGAATTCGAGCTCGACGCCGACTTCGGGATCCTGGACCTGATCGCCAACCAGCCGGTGCCCAAACACTTCAGCTTCGTATCGAAGAACTTTCCGCTCGACGACATCGCGGGCTTCGCGCTCAACAACGCCGCGAGCTCGCCGACGGCGAATCCCATGGTGGCACCACTGCTTTCCGCGATCGGTGTCTCGGCGCTGCTCAACGGCAAGGCGGACTTCTCGCTGGACGCCAAGAATCCCACCCAGTCGACCGGCGAGATGGAAATCTCGCTCGCGAAGGCCGTCCTGAAGCTCAGTCACCCGTCGCTCGGACTACCCGACCAGGAGTTCAAGAAGGCTTCGATCGGAGCCAAGGTCGAAGCGGGCAACGTCGTCTTCGCCAAGAACTCCGGCTTCGTCTCGGACGAGCTCGAGCTCCTGACGGAAGGCAAGATCACGCTGAAGCAGCAGCCGCTCAACTCGCTGCTCGACATGAAAGTCGTGTTCCGGCTCAACAAGGGCCTGAAAGAGAAGTTCGGCTTCCTGATCGACGCGATGACCGGCAGCGCCACGAGCGAAGGCCAGCTGACCATGCAGCTGCGCGGCCCGATGGAACAGCCCGCCGTAACGACGTTTTGACCCTCTTTTTGGCGACGCTCGAGCGTCCCCGGTCCACCGGTCCATGTCCGGTCCATTTGCAGGGCGGCAAAGGATGCCCTACAATATGAGTTAGATCCCTCGCAAACCCTTTAATCCCGGTGGCTCACGCCATGCAAGACTTCGCGCGCCATGCGAAAGAAGCCTTGGCCGTATACCTCGCAAGAGGGAAAGCGGCGCACGAGTGCCTGAAAGCCGGGAATTTCGACGAAGCGAGCGAGCTGCTCCGGAAACGCAACGCCGCCTTCCATAACTTCAGAGCCCAAGACGCCCTGGCGCTCAAAGAAGGCAACGACCTGAGCCTGACCGCAGAAGCCCGCCACCTCTGGCAAGAAATCCGCATCATCGAACGCGACCTGTTAGAGCTCATGACCCAAGAGAAAGAGAAGGCCGGAACCCTGCACCAGAAGCTCCGCGCCGCCCGTCAGTCGATCATTCGCTACCACTCAGGCAATCCCGACCAACCGCGCTTCGAAAAGACCGTTTAAGACCTTCAAGGAGGTTGTTCATGGCTCCCGCCCCGAAAAAGAAGCTGGCCCTCGTTTACGGCACGTTGCCGACCGTCGAGGAAATCGACCAGTTCTTGCTGCTCTCCGGCGAGTACGACGTCACGGTCGTGACGTCGGAATCGATCTGCGGATATCTGACGCAGACGAGCCACTTCGACAGTCTCTCCTGCATCGCGCTGCCCGACCACGCGGAAAACCCGACGTACCTCCCCGGACTCGAGAAGGCTCTGGGCGGCTTCGAGGTCGTGGTCGTCAAGGAACGCCTCGGCATGTATGCCTACCAGGCAGTGAAGGCGAAGTGGAGAAACCGCTTCCGCCTCGTCTGCTGGGTCGACAACCTGACGCCGTTCCCGGGCGAAGACATCACGCACATGCGTACCATCCGCGCCGAAGTCTCCAACGCCGCCGACGCTTTCCTCGTGCAGACCGCTGCTGCCGCCGCGACGTTGAAGGTCGAAGGCATCGACGAAGGGCGCATCGTGTCCTTCACTCCCTACGTCGAAGCTCGCGCGACGCGCACCGCCAAGGCCCGCGCCAAGGCCGTCGTCCAGCTCGGCCTTTCCGACACCGACTTCGTGATCGCGCACTTTGGCCAGATCGAGTGGGAAGAGTCGCTCTTCGACCTGGTCCACGCGACGAAGCTCCTCGAAAGCATGGACAAGTCGCTCGGGGCCCGCGCCAAGCTCGTATTCTGCGGCATCGGCAGCTTCTCGACGGAGCTGCGTGACCGCCTGGTCAGCCTCGGCCTCGACCGCCAGGCCGTTTACGTGGCTCCGAGCCGCGCCGCCTTCGAGACGGTGCTGACGGCTGCCGACTGCTTCTACTACGGCTCCGCCCCCTCGCGCGACCGTCTGGAAGGTGACCCGTACCGCCTGATGCTCGCGATCGCCAACCACGTGCCGGTGCTCGCGGCCCGCGGCCCGCTCGTCGAGGAATACCTCGGCAAGCATCGCCTCGACTTCTGCGCGGGCTCGATCGACAGCATGGCGAAGGCCATCAAGAAAGCGGCCGGCGCGGCGAACCTGCGCCAGGACGTGACGATCAAAGCCGCCAACACCCACAAAGTGAAGAAGTCGAAGATCGCCGGCGAGATGGCCGAAGTCTTCGCCAAGATCTACAAGCAGACGCCGACCGTCGACATCGCTGCCCTCGACCACCAGGTCCTCCAGGCCGAGTCGCTGGTCTCGACCAAGCAATACCTCGCCGCGATCGACCTGATCGAGTCGATCTTCAAGCTGAAGGAAATCCCGGTTCACCACAGAGCGAACCTGCTCCGGCTGATCGGCGACTGCTTTACCAAGCTCGGCGACGGCGACAGCGGCAAGAACGCCTACACCCAAGCCGTGGATCTCGACCCGTACGCGCCGAAGTCCTACATCGGCCTCGGCACCGTCGCCCTGACCAAGGGCAGCTACGAGTCGGCCGTGCTCCAGTTCCAAAAAGCGGTCAGCCTGGCTCCGGACGACGAGATGGCCAACCTCGGCCTCGGTCTCGCGTTCCAGGGAATGGCCGAGTTCGATGAAGCCAGCCGCTGGGTGGTGAAGTCGCTCTCGAACAATCCCGAAAACACCGCCGCCATCTTCACGCTGGTTCAGGTCGCCAACGAACGCAACAAGTTCGACGAGGCCGACCAGGCGCTCGACATCTACCTCGCCCGGCACCCGCACGACCACAACATGCTCTACACGCTCGCCGCGATCAGAACGCGCGTCGGCAACACCGAGTCCGCGTCGCAGCTGGTCGAGCGCATCATCGCCGTCGATCCCTACAACGACCGGGCCCAGGCGCTGCAAGCGCAGTTGGCTCGCGGTAAGGACCAGGCGGAAACCTCCAACGGCTGACGGTTACGACATGCTCAAACGCGTCATCATAAACAACAAGAAGGTACCGGTTCCGGTGCCGGTGAAAACCCTCGCCGACGCTTTGACGTGGGTCGAGGAGACGCTGGTGCCCGCGGGCCACACGATCACCCGGGTCGCGCTCGACGAGCGCGTCATCGGTGATCAGCCCTCGCCGGAAGTGGCCGCGTCGAAGCTGACGGACCAGTCGAAGCTGGAAATCCAGGTCGACTCGCCCGTGGAGCTGACCGTGCAGACGCTGGACGCGATGCGGAACCTCGCGTCGGTGATCCTCTCGGGCCTCAAGGTGCTCGCCGTCGAGTGCTGGCAGGCCCGGCCGAACTTCAAGCCGGCCGAACTCGAATCCGTTACCAACGACATCGAACTCATAATCGATCTGATTTCGCACATCATGGGCCTGGTGGATCCACTCCACGTCGACTCGGCGGCCATTCAAGGGATCCAAGGGATGCTGAAACGCGCCCTCGTGGGTCTCAAGATGGCGAAGTCGAACAGCGATTGGAAAGCCTGCGCCCGACTGCTGCTGAATCGGCTCGAGCCGCTGATGAAGGACCTCGTTGTAGAGTCCGAGACTCTGCAACTTCGGATCCTGACTCAGACGACGTCGAACCAGCTCGCTCAAACCGGGCGGGCTCCGACCGGCTGATTTACTTGTGAATGAAGACCACGAAGGCGCCGCTCGTGCCCGTTTCCGTCGTGTCGACGGTATTGGCGACGAGGTCCTTCTTGCTGTGGCTGATGTAGTAAGTCACGATCGGCGGCAAACCGATCGCGAAGGTCTTCTTGGCGTCTTCGAAGTCATACGTGATCTTGTAGGCTAGGTCGGCCTTGATGTGCTTCTTGCCGCCTTCGCCGTCGTCGAAGTCGCCTTCCGGATCGACTTTCTCGACCGTGACGTCGCCCGTGATCGTCTTGGTGCCCTTCAGCTCGGCGTTGTCCGAGCTCTTGACCGTGGCTTTGATGCCTTTGAAGACCCGCTTGTCGCCGATCTCCTCCTTGTAGCGACCCGGCACGGCTTTGGGCGAAACCGAGGAAGGAAGCGGCGGGTCGAAGCTCGTGACTGTCGATTTGCCGCCGCGGCCGTTTTCGATCTTGGTCACGGGCACGAACGTGCAGAGGACGCCGTCCCACTGTTTGTCCTTGTTCAGGTTCGGGTACTCTTTGAACGGCACGTTAGTGAGCGTCGTCGTGCCTTCCTGGGCCTTGACCTGCCCGTCGGCGAACAGCTTCGCGAGCGGCGGGGTGATCGAGACCAGCGTGACTTTGGTCGTCTGTTCCGTCTCTTTGCCCGTCACCCGGATGTCGAGCGACGTCTGGACGACGGCCGTGACCGCGCCGACGATCGGCTGCTGCGACGTGTTGGTTACCTTCAGGCTTTCGATCGTCTTCTCATAGACGACGTCGTCGGGGTCTTTGTCAGTGAGGCCCTTGCCGCCGCAATCCTCGGTAAGCTTGGCCGCCGCGTCGCCGTCTTCGCCTTCGGAGTTCAGGTCGTCGGCTTCGTCGCCGCCTTCGGCTTCGCCGTTGCCGTCCTTCTGACCGTCGTCGCCGTCGTCGTTGGTCTTGGCGTCGGATTCCCCAGCGGCCGCTTTGTCGCCCTTCTTCTTCTTAGCCTCCTCCGAGCAGGCCACGGCAAACGAAAGAGAGGCTAGAAGGGCCAGCCAGAACGCCGTTTTTTGATGATTCTTTTCCATAATATGCTTATCGGCACATCAGCCTGTAAACTTCAGAGGCCTGCCGGGGAAGCGGTAACCCCCGGACGATTGAGGAAAAAACCCCGGAGTTGTGGTACCATTTTCGCTATGTCCCAACCCTCGTCGAAGACGGCTCCGGCGATCGTGCACTCGAAGCGTGCCGATCTTGTCGCTATGCTCGGCTCGGAGCTGAAAGCCCTCGGCGCCCCGGCGGCCGTGCACCCCAAGGACAAAGACGACTGCGTCGAAAAGCTGATCAAGGATCCCGCGGCGATCCTCTGCATCGACTGGGAGCTCGGCTCCGAGGAAGTGAACCAAGTTCTTGGGGCGATTCGCGGGCATTTCAAGATCGAGACGCGGCCGATCCTGATGGTCATCAACGAGATCGAAGCCAACGTCATCTCGACGGCCGCGGAATACGGCGTGTCCCAGATGCATGCCGGGCCGGTCGCCGCGGAAACGCTGCGCGACTGCCTGAAAGCGCTGATCGCCGAAGACGAATCGACCAAAGAGCTGAAAGACGTGCTCGTCAAAGTCGCGGTCGCGCGCGGCAAAGGCGACTGGGCGATCGCGACGCCGATGCTCATGGAGCTTTACGACAAGAACCCCGCCAACGAGCGCATCGCGCTCGAGCTGGCGGAAAATCTCATCTACGAAGGCAGCTGGGATCAGGCCGAGCAGATCATTCAGCCTTACCTCGCGTCCGAGCCGCCGAACATCCGCGCGCTGCACCTCATGGGCCGCTGCTTTCTCAGCAAGGGCAAATTCGAAGAAGCGATCAAGCTCCTCGAGAAGGCCAAGATCGTCAATCCGCACAACGTCGACCGCCTCATCGATCTCGGCGAAGCCTTCCTGAACAACAATCAGGTCGACCAGGCGATGGCCAATTTCCGCGAGGCGACGACCCTCGACGAGGACAACAAGGAAGCCAAGTTCGGGCAAGGTAAGTGCATGCTCATGAACGGCGAGGTCAACGAGGCGCTCGGGCTGCTGAAGAGCGTATCCGGTCCCCGCGAGATGGCGTCGATCTTCAACACGGCGGCCGTGCTTTCGATGCACCACGGCAGCTTCGAGAAGGGCATGCAGCTCTACCGTTCGGCGCTAGCCGCGCTCGGCCGCAACGACAAGATCGGCTCGCGCCTGATGTTCAACATGGGCTTGGGCTTCCGCCGCTGGAAGAAGGAAGACAAGGCGCTCGCCTGCTTCGCCAAGAGCCTCGAGATGGACCCGACCTACGTCAAAGCCGCGAAGCACAAAGAATTGGCAGAGAAGGCGATTGCCGCCCACCCGGTAGCGCCGGCCGCCGCCCCCGCCAAGGAAGCCTTCGCCGAGGAAGAGTTCGCCAACCCGGCGGGAGTCGCTGCCCCAAAGAAAGGCACCGACCCCCATCTACCGCTGGCGGACGATCTTACTCCGGACGAGTGGGACGCCGACGAGTAACGCCAAGGTTCGCCGCTTTTTCCATTGATATCGGCGACTCGGATCATGCTACGATTGGGCATATCTCAAGACACGCCCAACCGTAACCGATCATAAACACATGCGTCATCTGCTCCTGCCTCTAGGGTTCACGTGGTTCGTCGCGCTTGGCAGCGCGCGCGCCTTCGCGACCGCTTTGCCGGAAAGCTATCCTCTCGGCGACGCGGCGGACTCGGCGCCCGTCGACGCGAATCTGACGGCGTGGCTCGCGCAGCATTCGGGTCAACCGAATCCGCTCGAGATGGACGACAAGGCGTTCGACGCCTTCGCCCAGAAGCAGGATCTGGTGACGTCGTTTTACCTTAAATTCCTGCGTCTGGAGCGCGCTTCGCCGCCCGACGCCAAAGCCCAGCGCACGCTCGCCGACCAGACTCTCAAAGCATTCGAAACCGACCAGAGCGCGTCGCAGTCCGAGGTGCAGGATCACCCGCTGTTGCCGTTCCTCTACATGGAACTCCTGAAGACCGAGCAGCTGACCGCGGAGGAGCGTCCGAAGATCCTGACGTCGTTCAACCAGGTCGGAGGCGGCACCTGCGCCCAGAAAGAGCGGACCTTTGACGCCATGACGAAGGAAAACGTCGCTTCGCTGAGCGACGACGCGCTGAAAGGCCTGCTGGCTCACATCGACTCGTTCCGGTCCAACGCCTTCAAACGCAACGCGCTGAAGAAGTTCTTGGGGCTCGTCCCCGAAGGCAAACAGGGCGTCGTCAGCGAAAAAGCTTTGGCGATGGCCCAGGCCTATCCCGTCGTGATCAAGCAGACGCCGTGGCTCCGCGCGATCTCCGAAAAGAACGGAGCCAAGACCGACGGCCCGTATCCGGCGTTCGACGAAGCGCGTAAGCTCGCGGGCAAACGCCTCTGCAGCAAAGCCAAGGACGTCATCGCCGCAGTTCTCAAGACGAAGCAGGAGCAGGCTTCCCTAGACGAGGCGCTGACGACCGCCAAGGCGATCGACGGCTGCTACCGCGCCCGCTCCAAAGAGCTCCGCGCCGAGTTCTGGAAGAACCTCAACGACGAGATGACGAAGGCGTACGGCATGGACGGCTGGGCCGAAGCCAAGCTTCGCCTGGGCTTCATCCACTGGTCGGCGGACAACTACGCGGAGGCCAAGCCGCTGTTCGACGAGGTCATCGCCAAGACCGCCGGTAAATTCAAGCAATACGAAGCGCGCGCGACCTTCGCTCTGGCGCGCATCGCGGAAAACGAGAACGAGCTGCCGAAGGCGGCCGACCTCTACAAAGACTATCTGACGCGGTTCCCGGAGCAGGAAAACTTCGAGGAAGCGTTGATGGCGCTCGTGCTCATTCACGGCGACAAGGGCGAGTGGAGCGAAGCGCTCTCACCCCTGGAAGGATTGATCCAGACGCAGGACCAGGCCGCGCCGGACAAACGCTCGACCAGCGCCATGTCGTTCGGCCTGTTCTGGGCCGGGCGGATCTACCTCGAGCAGAACCGTCTGAAAGACGCCGAGGAAGCCTGGCGCCGCGTCGCCAGCGAGTACTACTCGACCTACTACGGCGCCATCGGCCACTTCATGCTCGAGAAGCTCACGGGCAAGAAGCTCGCACTGCAGCCTTCGCACTCCCCGACCTTTCGCATGCACACGCTCCGGGAAGCCTTCGCCCCGGAAGACCGCATCAAGATCAAGCGCGTCGAGTCGCTGATCCGCTTGGGCCTCGGCGGCGAAGCGATCTGCGAGCTGGAAGAAGTCGACCTCGCCGACGGCAAGCCGGAAAAAGTGCTCGTGAAGTCGCTCTTCCTGCACGCCGCCGGTCACTGGTTGGACGCGATCAAAGCCTACGACTCCCTGCCGCGGACCTTCCGCACGTCGCTGGCGATCGGCTTCGAGCGGATTTTGTTTCCGCGCCGCTACGGCGACGAGGTCCGGGCCCTGGCCAAGAAGGCCGGCGTCGATCCGGACCTGGTGCTGGCGATCATCCGCCAGGAAAGCGTCTTCAATCCCATGGCCCGCTCGCCGGTCGGCGCGCTCGGCCTGATGCAGCTGATGCCGGCCACCGCGTCGACGGAGGCCAAGCGCCTCGAGGCGAACTACGTCTCCGCTGATGAAAAGAAGCTGATGAAGCAGCGGGTAGCCAACCCGATGAACCTGCTCGTCGCCGACACCAACCTCACGCTCGGCATTCACCACGTGAAGACGCTGCTCAGCAAGTACCCGGGTCCCGTCTACGTCCTCTCGGCCTACAACGCCAGCCCGTCGGCGGCAGCGAAGTGGATGAAGTCGATTCCGACGAAGGACGTCCTCGCCTTCATCGAAAAGATTCCCTACAAGGAAACCCGCGCGTACGTGAAGCTCGTGCTGCGCAACTACTTCTACTACAAACGCTGGTACGGAACGCCTTCGGAGAATCTGCCGCATCTCGACGCGGTGACTTCGCCGCTGGTTGCGATGGTGAACGGCGACGCGAAACCCAAGTCGGCCTCGGTGCCCGCCGAGAGCCCCACGCCCGCCGCCCAGCCGCCGGATGCCGTCGCCCAGCCGATCGCGGCGCCCGCCGAAGAGGCGACGCAGTAAGCCTACTTCGCCCCGGGCTGATTGTGCGGCGCCGCCTTGTCACAGGCCGGCGTCGTCAGCGCGTGCTCGTAGATCGCCTTGCAACGTGGGTAGGCGCTCATGTCGACGTCGAAGCGCAGGGCGTTGTAGACCTGCGGCACGAGGCAAAGATCCGCGAACGTCGGGTCCTTCCCGAAAGCAAACGGCCCGGACTTGTCGGCCGAGACGATCAAGGCTTCGAGGGTCTGGAGCCCGCGGCTGATCCAATGCTGGGCGTGCGGCTTTCTTCCTGCCTCGTCCGGCGCGAAATATTTGAGCATCACGGGGTTTTGCAGCGGCTGGGTGCCGGCCACGACAGTCAGCGCCATCTGACGGACCAGCAGCCGGTCCAGCGGCGCCTGAGGCAGGAGCGGGGGAGTCGGCCAGGTCTCCTCGATCCATTCGAGGACGGCCAGCGACTCGCCGAAAAACCGGCCGTCTATTGCGACGGCGGGCACGAAGCCGGACGGGTTTTTCGCCAGATAAGCGGCGCTCGTCTGTTCGCCGGCCAGGAGGTTGATCGGCACCGAGTCGTAGCTCGCTCCTTTGAGCGCCAACGCCCAGCGGACGCGCCAGGAGCAGGAGGAACGCCAGTAGTGGTAAAGCGAAAATTTCATTTGAGGGCACCCGGATGCGTCAGCTGGTGGTACTTGTGCGCGCTGTAGACGGGCGGCGTCGGTTGACCTCGGAGAGCATACGCGGGAATTTTGTCGGTCGTGTCGTCGTAAGCGAGTTCGTTCGGAAACATCTCCTTGCCCAGGATCTGATCCGTGCCCGCGAGCTCCGCCAGCGTCTGATTCATTTCTCCGAAGGTCGCCCCCGGACCGACGCGCTCCGTCAGCAGCCGGACGGTCAGCGGCGCCGAGAAGCTCGTGCCGTCGGCGATGTCCAGGAACTGTTCCGGCGCCGCGACGATCACGCGTTTGCCCATCATGTA
>JAYVBB010000306.1:0-2411 GCA_043750715.1 Pseudomonadota bacterium
CCCACCTCCGGACGGTGGGCCTCGCGGCTTGCGGCTACCTCGTCATCACAAGCGTCCAGGAGTTCAACTTCGTGCGGTCGACTTACTACACGCACGCTCTCTTCGCCGGCTGGCTGCTCGGTGCCGGTCCTTGGGCCTCAGGACCGGGCGCCGTCGTCGCCGGGAAGTCGCGTGCGGCGCTGAGGCTGCGCCTGGTAGGCGGCGTAGCCATGATTTTCGCTCTCGCGTTCGTCTGGATGACCAGCTCGGCTGGTTATCAGTACGAAGCCAACGCCTTCACCGGCTACCAGCCGAAAGTCCGGTGGCTGAAAACGGCCGGCACGCTCACGTTCGTAAAAAAACCCCGGCACGGCCAGGGCCAACGGTACGCGGTCTATTCGGTCCTGAAGACGAGCGTCCCGGGTTACGAGCTCCGGCCCTCGCTCACCGGTCCGGCGACGACGGTCCGCTTTCAGAGGAAAGGAAACAGCTTTCTCCCGGTGAAGGCGCGGTCGCCTTGGTCTGCTCCCGATTGGATCTCTTTCGGCAAAGGGGAGTTGGAACTCGGGCGGACGCTGGCGACGCTGGTTTTCTGGCCGCCTCTCGAAAGCCGCCTGCCCCTTCAGTGGGAAACGAATCTTTCCGGCTGGGAGCCCGACGCGCAAGGTGAGCTGTCCCGGCGTTGCTCCGGCGCCTGCGGCTTCCAGCTTGCCGACTGTGCGGCCTCCGGCGGCTGGACGTTGGAGCTCGAGCCGCAACCCGAAGCCGGTCAAAGCGAGTTGGCGGAAAGCGTGGACGTGAAGATGACGTTCGATCCGGAGCGCAACCTGGCCGCTCTCGCAGCGAAGACCGTCGACCTCAGGTCCGATGCGGCCGGCCGGACCATCGCCATTCCGAACGGCGCCTACGTCCGCCTCGGCGTCGCCGGTCCGGGCAGCGTGCGCCTCGGGAAGCCATCGTGCGTTACGACGGGCGAGGCGACGCCATGACGCGCTCGCTCGCCCGCATCTTTTGTCGTTTGATCGCCCTGCTGAGCCGGGCTGTGACCCGACTCGTCCGCCTTGGCGACCAGGATCCCACTCAGATTCTCTTGGATACCTACAGCGACGCCCAACGTCAGGCGGCCGAGTCGAAAAACAGGGAAGCGCCGCCACCCTTGAACGGCACGGCCCTCAAACTCCTGGTGCTGATACCCTTCCGCGACCAGTGGGCGATGACCGAGGCCTGCCTCCGGTCGCTTGCCAGCCAGGACGCGCCAGGCCTCGAGGTGCGCGTTCTTCTTCTCGACAACGGGTCCGCCGAAAAGACCACACTCGACGCCCTCGGGTACCATGGAAATCGCCCGCTCGCGAACGCCTTCGACGTCAAGACTTTGCGGCTCGACGAGCCGTTCAATTTTTCGCGTTTGAACAATCGGGGCGTGGCCTCGGAAATCCCGTTCGGCGCCGACTTTCTGCTCTGCCTGAACAACGACGTCGAACTGCGCGCGCCGGGCGATTTGAAGGCACTCGTGGCGTTTGCCGCGGGCTGCCCGCGCCTTGGTGCCCTGGGCTGCACGCTGCTCTTCCCGGACGAACGGGTGCAGCACCTCTTCCTGGCTCCCGGCGTGAAGATCGTCGGGGCGCATCCGCTGAAGGGCTTTCGCCTGGAGGAAACATCGGCTTGGTTCCAGGCGCCCCGCCCGGTCGCGGCCGTCACGGGGGCGGCGTTGCTGGTCGGAGCGCAAGCCTTCGCCGCCGTCGGCGGCTTCGACGAGGCCTTACCGACGGTCGGGCAGGACCTCGATCTTTGCCTGAAACTGCAAAAGCAAGGGCTCACGAACTGGGTGCTCCCTCACGTCCGGATGCTGCACAAGGAAGGCGCCAGCCGGGGCAAAGCGATCGCCAAGCACGAGGTCGCGACGATCTACGCCAAATGGGGCGAATTCTTGACGAAAAATCCCTTCTTCTCGACGCGTCTGTCGCGCTATTCGGAGACGCCGGCCTACCGCCTGCTCGAGCCCGCCTACCCGTGGGAAAAAGTTCTGCCCTGAGGCCCGATTGCCGTCTATAATCAGCAGCTTCGGGGCGAGCCATCAACGGGAGGAGCCAGGCATGAAGATCCTCGTGACCGGCGGCGCCGGGTTAATCGGCTCGTCCGTCATCCGCCGCGCGCTGGAGACGCCCGGAACGGAAATCGTCAACGTCGACAAGCTGACGTACGCCGGGAACCTCGAGTCGCTGGAAGCCGTCGCGAAGAAGCCGGGCTACCGGTTCGTCAAGGCCGACATCTGCGACAAAGACGCGATGCGCAAGGTGCTCGCCGAACACAAGCCGGACGCCGTCATGCATCTGCAAACCGCTTTTGACGCCCTTATCACCCGGCGGCTGCAGCGCGAACCGGTGTCGCATCTGACTGGCACCCGTGCGTTTTATGGCCGGGATTTCATCGTC
>JAYVBB010000307.1:0-1852 GCA_043750715.1 Pseudomonadota bacterium
AGATCAAAATGAAAGACGGCAAGCTCTATATCAAGAAAAATGCATTCAGAGGGGCCGTTGATCGCGGTCCATCGCTATCTCGACGATTTGCTGGAAGGCAAGAAGCCGGCCCAGATCAAGCTACGGGACAACGATCACTTCGTCGACCTCGTCGAGAAGGTCAACAAGATCGGGGCGAAGGTCAAAGGCTGATCAGCTGCCGACCCGCAGCGAGGCTACCAGGCGGCTGAGTGACACCGGCGTAATTCCGAGATACGCCGCGATGTCCTTCTGCGTGATGCGGTCGAGCAGCTGAGGTCGATCTTTGCAAAATTCCAGGTAGCGCTCGCGCGCCGACAGAGTCAGGAATTGGTGCTCGCGCTTGGCCAACTCCAGGAAAGTTTTCTCGAGAATGCGGTAGCTGAGCTCGAACCAGGGGCCGGGCGTCGTGCGCAGTTTTTCGAAGGCGTCTATTTCCATGATCATGAGGCGCGACGGTTCGATGGCTTCTATGGAAAACCGCGCAGGTAGATTGCTGACGTGCGCGGCATAGTCCGAAATGAAGTGGCCGGTTTCAGAAAACGCCGCGATGTGCGGATTGCCTTCCGAATCGACCGCGTGAGTTTTGAAAAGTCCGGCGAGCACCAGCCCGATGAAACGGTGCGGATCACCGGCCGTGCAAAGGCGCCAACTTTTGTCTACGTCGCGGACCTCAGATAAGCCTTCCAAGGTCTGGACGTCGGCAGCGGTCAAATTCGCGAATGATTTCAAAACGGCTAAATGCATCTTATCAAATGATAATCGCGCCGAGGCCGAGTTGCATTAGAAACGTAAAAGCAAAAAGGAGGCCGCCCATGACTCCCATCTTCATGCTTTCCACGCTCGTTACCCTGACCCCGGTCGCCACCAAACAGTCCGTCGTGACGCATTATCAGAACACGTACCTTTCGTCGGACCAGGTCTCCCAGATGCCCTGGGAAGTCGCCAACGAAGTCGACCCCAGCACAGGCGAGACGGTGGCGGACCTGTTCGCCGCACCGTCCAAAGGCATTCCGAGTCTTTCGCATACTTGGCTCGAAGCCACGCGGACTTTGAGCTTCAAGTGGAATGGTCAATCCAAGACCTATGCCGAATCGGCTGTCGTGAGTTGGTTGCCGAACGCCGTATTCATTGCCCCTCAGTCGACCTGGCAGCAAGGAGCGAACTACGACCTGGCGACCACCGAAGCTTACTTGCAAGCAGCCGTCGACGCGCCGGTCGCCGAGGCCTCAGTGGTTGCCAATGAAATCCGGGTCAACGGTCCCGCCAAAGGCTGGGCCAGGGCCTCGGCCGAGCACCCGATCGTGGACCGGCCGCTACTAGGCATCATTCCTCGCCGCATCGCTGAACGCCAGATCAACGACACCGTCGAATCTTACGCGTCGTTCTTTGACTATCTGACTTACAATTCTCAGCTCCAAATCGAAGCCGGGCGGCTTCCTTCCGTCGCCGTCAGCGAAGACGCTTTTCTCGCCGTCAAAGCCCGCAGCGAACAGCTGCGCAGCGGAATCAGCTACTCGATGTATCAAGGGGTGCAGCGTCTGGACCTGACGGCGGAGGCGGGCACCACGAATTGCCATGCCGCGGCCGGCGACCTTCTGGCTGGCGGGTCGAGTGCCAATGGGACCGTGCCGTTTTACGACTTCTCCACGAACCGCGGCCGCACGGCGGCGGACATCGTTCAGTGGATTTTCGAAAACCACGGCCCCAGCTACTCGTTGAATCAAGCGGCACGCCAGAAATATCGTCTGGAAAACGAGTCGGTGGCAAGTCGACTCACCGGACAAAAGACCGGCTACGCATGCGCTTGCCGCGCAGCGGCCAACGGTTGCCG
>JAYVBB010000308.1:0-4870 GCA_043750715.1 Pseudomonadota bacterium
CGGAGTTCGGCTACGACATCAAGATGGGCCAGATCAAAGGCCTCTCGAACGTCTCCGTCCGTAAAGTGAAAGTCAGCACGGCGATCCCTAAGACGTACGAAGACTACGTCGAAATGCTGCTCGCCGAGCGCATTCGGGAAAATTCCCAAGTCCGCCTGATCGCCTGCGTACCGTGCAAGACCAAGACGTCGCAGCTGGTCGACGGCAAGCTGATGATCACCTCGCCCGCCACCAACATGGCGAAGCTCGAATCGACGGCGTCCCAGCTCGGCATCGAGAACTTCATGGACGCCGTCCTCGTCTACCACACGACCCACATGGTGCTCGCCGTCGACGTCTTCAACGCGCAGACGAAAGAGCTCGTCTGGGCCCGAACCTACAACAGCGAGACGATCAAGAGCCGCTACCAAAAGCTCGCGATCGACTACAGCCAGGTCGCCAAGTCGCGGCCGGGCGAAGACTACCAGCCGGAATACCGTTCGATGTGGGGCTTCGGCGTCGCCCAGATCCCGAACGTGAATCAAGAGAAAAAAGACGCGAGCATGCTGAACCTGCAGATCCGCGCGACGGAGAAGTTCAACAACCGCCGCACCGAATTCGGCATGCTGCTGTCGGTCCTCAAGACCACCGCTTCGACTTTGAAAGACTACCCGACCGAAGAGCCGGTCGAGGAGACGACGACGACCGAGACGACGACGACGACGGAACCCGCGGCCAAGCCAAAACCCAAAGCGTTCAGCCAGGCGTTCGGCGTCTACGGGCTTTATTCCCATCTCTTCGTAGGCTCGGTCGAGTCCTACAACGAGACGCGCCATGGAGCTCACATCGGTCTCGGCGGCCTCGCCGCCACAGGCTACCTCGCCCCGGCGTTCCGCCTCGGCTGGGACGTGTACATGGGACGGCGCTTCAGCGCCAGCGTCGGTGGCAACTACATCGGCTCCTCGACGGTCATCATCAACAAAGAGAGCTACAAGACCAAAGGCGGCCCCGGCGCCGACTTCATCCTGTCGGTGAACTACTGATGAGCTCCGCCCTCCCCCTCGCGACCCTGACGGCGCTCGCAATCCTCGCGGTGGGCGCAGCCTCGTCGTGCTCGACCACTCCTTCGGCGTCGGACGACCCGGCGGACGCACTGAACGGCGAGATCTCCTACCCCTTCGTCGACGAAGCCCAGTCGCTCGGCAAAAACGGCCCCGAAGAGAAATTCATCATCCGTTCCGCCGTCGGCGACCACGAATACACGATCGAGATTCCGGGCGCCGCGCGCGACTACGACGTGCAGATACCGCTCGGCGACCTCGGCGAAGCCGACGGCGACGTCATCGCCGGTCGGAAGCCGAAGCAACTCGCGAGCCCGGTCACGACCGACAAGGAAATGGTCGCTGCCCTCCCCCGCCTCGACCGCTCCCGCGCCACCGACTCCGCCCTGATGGACTCGGCCTTCGGCGTCGGCGGCACAGACGGCCCGAAGCAGTCCCCGAGCTACACGCTGGGCCTGGCCAAGGTCGGCGACTTCTACAAACGCCGCCAGTACGAATACGCGCTGGTGGAAGTGAACAACATGCTCGCCTTCTACCCGAACAGCCCCCAGCTCCACAAAATGAAGGGCACCGTGCTCATCAAGATGCGGAACCTGCCGCTGGCGGAGCTGGCTTGGATCAAAGCCCTGGAACTCGACCCCGCCGACCGGGTCGTCCGCGCGGCGTTGGCCCGTCTCCAAAAACGCATCGTGCAAACGGGCCAGAGCGCCCAGTCGCCGCAGACCGTGAACCAGCCGGCGTTCGTCCCGACGCCCGTCGGTACGGCCCCGGCGCAAAAAGAAGACGCGCTGGCTCACTGACACCAGGCCGTACCAGCGTCTTACTATTTAATTAGTTGCAAACGCTCCGGCGGCGTGCCAAGATCTACTAGCTAACTAGTTTCTGACGCTTCGCGCCAGAAACTAACTAGTAGGGAGACGCCATGCCCCGTCCGAGCAGCAAGGGACTCACCGACCACGAGCTGAAGATCATGCAGATCTTCTGGGACGAGAGTCCCCTCACCATCCAGGAAGTGCTCGAGCGTTTCGACCGCACGCCCAAACCCGCCTACACGTCGATGCTCACGGCGATCCGCGGGCTCGCGGAAAAAAGCTTTCTCTCGACCGAGAAGGCTGGCAAGGCGCATCAATACAAGCCCCGCGTCAAACGCCAAAGCTACCTCGCGCAGTCGGTTTCGCACCTGGTCGAGACGGCCTTCGGTGGCGACGCCTTCGCCTTGGCGGCGAGTTTGTTCAAAGCGGAGAAGCTGACCCCTTCGGCTAAAGCTGAACTCAAACGCCTGCTGGAAGACCTATGATCGCCGACGCAACTCTTTGGGCGATCAAGTTCGTCACGCTGTCCTCCGTCTTCGGAGGGCTGTACCTCGTCTTCGCTTGGCTTCGGCCCGCTGCCGCGGAGCGCTTTCTCCTCGCGAAGCTTCTGCTGGTCGCGAGTCCGTTTCTCGCGCTACTGAAGGCGCCGAGCCGCAACGTCTTGCCCGACGGCTTCATTCAAGGCGATGCTCTCGCGCGCGTCGTGACGTTCGGGTCGGCCCCCGTGGCCGAGGCGGGAATCTCGACCGACACAGTTGTCCTCACGCTTTATGCCCTCGTCGCCCTGACTCTGCTCGTCCGCCTCGGACTCTCACTTGCGAGGATGAACCGCCTCGCCTGGTCCGGCAGAGAGCTGGAAACCTGGCGCGGCATTCCCGTGATCGAGCACGACGGCACGCTGCCTCCCGCTACCTTCGGCCTGCTCAAAAGCCGCATCTTCCTCCCGAAGGCGCTATCCACGACCCTCTCGCGCCGGGAATTGGAACTGATTTACGCGCACGAAGCCGTCCACGTCTCCCGCTTCGACTTCCGCTGGAAGCTCGCTGCGCGACTGCTGGCCTGCTTCACCTTCTTTTCCCCGGCGTGGCTTCTCCTCCTTCGCCGCTTCGAGGAAGAGATGGAGCTGTCGTGCGACGACCTGGTCCGCTCCGACGCCCAAGTCCCCACCAAAGAATATGCAGGTCTGCTCGTGCGCCTAGCCGAGACGGCCGGCGATTCCCGCCAGGTCCCCGTTTGCAGCGTCTCTTCCACCTTTGGCCCATCCATCCTCAGGAGAGTCTCAGCCATGAAACGCGAAGTCGTCAAAAGCCGCAAAAGAGTCGTGTTCGCCCTCGTCGCCCTGGCGCTGGTCGCGAGCGCTCCCGTCCTGCTCGTCGGCTCCGCCGATTCGCTTGCGGACTCCCCGTCCGAGGTCAAGCTGATGGATCCGAAGGACGGCTTCATTCTCGCCCTTAAAGCCGACGTCCGCAGCGAATCCGGCGAAAAACTGAAAATGGAAGTGAGCCGGGTCGTCCATCCCGGAAAGCGCATTCTTCTCGGCGGCAACGACGGCATGACGGTCGAGTTTCAATACGAATTCGTCGACGGCGACCTGGAAACCAGCTGGTACCTGCTGAATGCCGAGCGCCAGACTTTCGGCACCGCGAAGGTCGTCGTCGAGCCGCAGCACGGCGCCGTGATCGAGGGCAAGGACGCGCAAGGCAAAGCCAAGTATTCGATCGAGTTCTGGGACGTCACGAAGAAGCGGACGATCACGGAAGCGAAGAAGAATGCGGAGTTGATGAAATAGACGGGGCTGGAGCGGGGACGGTCTGAGCTGCTGTGTCGCTGCGTGATCCCAGATCTGGTGCGAGGCACTGCTTCTGCAGGCATCGAAGGGCTGGCCCACAAGCAATGCGGGGCAGAGCCGCGCTTCGCGGGGCTCACCGGCCTGCCGGATGGATTGAGTCGGGGCACCTTGATCAGTCAAAGTGCGAAGGAGAGGTTGTGGAACGGGCAGACAACAGAGCGGAGAAAGTTCTGGACAGGATTTGCGACGCGTCCTCCTCGCTCGGTAGTCCGTTCTAGAAATGTTCGCGTCTCTGTTGCGAAACACGCAACGTGACGCAAACGAACTCGCCTGAATGCGAAAACTTTCCCGCGGCGTAGGAACGTTCACTGGCGTCCGCGAAAAACGGCCCGAAAAACCCGTGGTAAAACTCTCGCAAGCAAGGATGTTTGCCATGAACGCTCTCGAAACCATCGCCGACAAAGTTCTAATCGACCACGTTCTGCAACTCGCGAGCAGCGAGAGGCTGAGCCAGATCGAGTTGCTGAAGTATCTGGGGGAGCTCGCGGACAGGAAACTGTTCCTGGGACTCGGCTTCTCGTCGATGTGGGATTTCTGCCGCAGGGCGTTGAAGTTCTCGGCGAGCGTGAGCCAGCAAAGAATCTTGGTTGCTAAGGCTACGCGGAAGTATCCCGCGATGTTGGAGATGCTCGAAGATGGCCGGCTGACGCTGTGCACCGCCGCCGACTTGGTGCCGCTGCTAAGCGACGAACACGCTGAGAAGGTGCTTGCGCTGGCCGCCGGGAAGTCGCGGCGTGAAATTCAGAATCTCGACACGGGGGCTGGACGGAAACGCGTCGAGCGCGACGTGATTCGCCGCCTAGGTGCGGAGGCGCCTGCACCGCGAGCCACGGCACTGAAATTCAAGGTGCCTGCAGCGCCGACGCCTGTCGCGCCGCAGGCCGGCGGCAGCGTGAAGAAGGCTCCGGAGCCAGTGAGCCATCGGGTGGCTTTCAGCGCATCCGCGGACGTGGTCGCTAGGCTCGAAAAGCTTCAAGAATTGCTGGGCGGCGCCACGATCGATGAAGTCGTAGGCAAGGCGTCTGCAGTAGTCACGAGTTGTGTTGACAGGTTCCGCTCGGCAGCTTCGACCTATTAGTGCAGTTCACCTCCGGTGTGAACGAGTTTCTCGTAAAGCGCTATCCCGTCTAGGAAGGTCTCGAGGGGAGTGCGGCCTTTGCAGTGCTTGC
>JAYVBB010000309.1:0-3741 GCA_043750715.1 Pseudomonadota bacterium
CGACGACGCTTTCTGGAAAGACGAAAAGTGCGTCTACTTCCGGGACCTCAAAACCGCCGCCGATTGCTCGAGCGTCGGCTGGACGTGGAAGAACAGCCAATGCATGTCTCCCGCCCAGGCCCAGTGCCTGACGGATCCGGAAAGCGACTGGGTCGTCGACCACTGCGCGGTCCGGCCAACGGTCTCGTTCACGGGCTTGGCGACGCAGGCGCTGGCCGTCGGCGGCATCTTCGAGCCGCTCGTGCTGACGCTCTCAACCGGCGCCACGGCGTCCATCATCGACCAGAATTGCGGCGAGTTCTTCGTCATCGCCGGAGAGAAAGTCACGTCGGTCGCAGCGGGTGATCATCCCTCATGCGAAGCCGACCTGATCGCCGACGCCGGCGGAGCGAAGGCGCTGAAGATCCATTTGAAGGCGACGATCGACAAAGGCTTCCTGGCTTACTGCAACCAGTTCCTCGGCGACAACGAAGCCGCGCGCAAAGAGCCCGAGCTCGCCAAGACCGTCTTCAAGCTGATCGACGCCAGCGAAAAAATCAAGTGCGACGACGCCGCGACGGCGCTCTCGCTGGTGACGTCCTTCGACATGAGCGGTGCCGGCATCACCGACGTGCGCCCGCTCGCGGGCTTCACGCAGATCTTCTCGATCAATCTGTCGGACAACCCAGGTCTCAAAGACATCAGCGCACTAGCGTATCTTCCGAAGCTGCAATTGCTGACGATGGACCGTACCGGTCTGTCCAAAGCGAGCAACCGGACGGAAGCCAACTGCCCGTACAAAGAAGGCGTCGCCTTCGGCGTCTGGGAATTCTGCCGCCCCGCGGAGTGATGACTTGTCCCTGAAGCTCCCGACCTTCGCCGACGTCGAGGCGGCCGCTAGCCGCCTCGAAGGTTTGGCGCACCGGACTCCCGTCATGACTTCACGCCTCGTCGACGAGCGCGCCGGAGCGCAGGTCTTCTTCAAGTGCGAGAATCTGCAGCGCATCGGCGCGTTCAAGTTCCGCGGCGCGACCAACGCCCTGGCGATGCTTCCGGAGGCCGCCCTGGCGAAAGGCGTCATCACGCATTCGAGCGGCAACCACGGGCAGGCCTTAGCTCTTGCAGCCGAGCTGAAAGGCGTGCGCTGCATCGTCGTGATGCCAGACGACACGACGCCGGTGAAAATCGACGCCGTGCGCGGCTACGGCGCCGAGGTCGTCTTCTGCGCTCCGGGCACGAAGAGCCGCGAGCAGACGGTCGCGAAGCTGATCGCCGAAACCGGCGCGACGTTGGTGCATCCTTACGACGACGAAAATCTGATCGCGGGCCAGGGCACCGCGGCCTTGGAGCTGATGCAGCAGGCGCCCGGCCTCGAGGTCGTGATGACGCCGGTCGGCGGCGGCGGGCTGCTCTCCGGCACCGCGCTCGCCGTTCATGGCATCCGTCCCGACGCGGAGATCTACGGAGCCGAGCCCGAGCTTTCGGGCGACGCGTTCCAGACGTTCGCGAAGCGGGAAATCACCCTGGTGGAGACCCAGACCACGGTCGCCGACGGCCTCCGCAGCGCGTCGGTCGGCCAGCGGAACTTCCGGGTCATCCTCGAGCACGTCAAAGGTATCCTGCCCGTCTCCGAGGCCGAGATCGTCGAAGCGCAGAGGTTCGTCATGAGCCGCATGAAGCTAGTGATCGAGCCGTCATCGGCCGTCGCGGCGGCCGCGCTCTTCCGTCATCCGCAGATCTTTCGCGGCAAACGCGTCGGCGTGATCATCAGCGGCGGCAACATCGACGTTCAGTTGACGTCGCCCCGATAGACATTGCCGGGACGACCCGCCGCCAGTCATCGGTGTGCTAACGGGGCTGCTAGCTCTGCGTCTGCCAGCGGACGACTCACATAGCGGTGCAGATTCAAGTTTGTTCACCCTATGTTGCCGGTTTCCCAAGCGTAGTCCGCCACCATGGGCAGGTCAGGATCCAGCCGAATTCTGCCGATAGGCATGGCATGAATCCAGGCCAAAAATGGCGTCGACGCCCGCTCACAGGCCATTTCTACGGTCAATTCGAGCGCGATTACTGCGCGTACCTGCGCCAGCAGGACGCTCCGAGCGTCCGTATCGTGGCGAAGTTCAACCTCATCCTGGCTCCCGTCCTGGTCTTTGCTCCTTTGGCCTTTGACCTGCCTCTGGTCTTGTCTCCGGCTCTCATGGCTGTCTTTTTCGCGATGACGGTCATGGTCGCCGCGATCGACCTGATGACCCCTTGGGTCCGGCTGATCGAAGTTCAGCAGATTGTCGCCGGCGTCGTCATGACGAGCTCTTACTGCATACTCCTCAGTCAACTGCCCGAGGGGCACGCCCGGGTCTATTTCAGCATCGTGGCAATTCACGTCCTCGTTACCTACTTTTCGCCGGGGCTTAGGTTGATGTGCGCGATGGTTTCGGCGGTGTTTTCGACTGTCCTTTACGGTGCGACCTACGTACTGATTCATGAAGCTCCCTCTCTTTCCGGTCGTTTCGTATACATGGGGGTCGTGTTCGCTCTCGCGAATCTGCTCGGCTTCGTCCTGGCACAGAGCAACGACCGGAAAAACCGTGAAATTTACATGAAGAGCGAGCTTATCGACGTGGAGCGGCGCGAAACAAAGCGCCTTGTGCGCAACATCCTTCCGGATCAAGTGGCGTTGCGCCTTGAGACTTCCTCCACGGAAATCGCCGACGACGTCCCGGAAGCGAGTGTGCTATTCGCGGACTTGGTCGGATTCACCAAGATGGCCAGTCGTCTTTCCGCTCGCGAGGTGGTGCGGCAGCTCAGCCAATTGTTTTCGCGATTCGACGACCTGACCGAACGTTTCCAGGTCGAAAAGATCAAGACGATCGGCGATGCCTATATGGTGGCTGGCGGCGTGCCGACCTACCGGACCGATCACCTGCACGACTTGCTGGCCTTTGCCCTGGCAATGCAAGACGAGATGATAGACTTCAATCGCGAGGCGGGGGTCGACTTGAAGCTGCGCATCGGAGTTCACGTCGGTCCGGTCATCGCGGGGGTGCTCGGAACAAAGAAGTTCTCGTACGACCTCTGGGGCGACACGGTAAATCTCGCCAGCCGCATCGAGAGCGTGGCGGCCTCCGGCACGATCGCCGTCTCGGAAGCCGTCATGCGCATCGCAAGCAACGACTACGAGTTCTTGGCCTCGACGACGCATGCCCTCAAGGGAAAGGGCGACATCCCGGTATACCGTCTAGTCGGCCGCCTCGCGGCGAAGATCTCCTCCTGATCTGGCCGGACGTCTTCTGCTACAAGCCTAGCTAGATCATCTCGTTGTCGTCCGACAAAAAACCAATGACGCCATGGCGAATTGCGAGCGTCGGCGTCACCTTCAGCGGCGGCAACATCGACGTTCAGTTGACGTCGCCCAGATAGACTTTGCCGGGACGACCCGCCGCGAGCCGGGGAATCTCGGTCGCGAGGCAATTGGGGAACACGCGCACCGTCGCCAGCTCGCTCAGCGGCATCCACTTGACTCCGAGCTGCCGTTCGTCCGGCAAGGCGCCCATTTGGGCGCTGCTCGGATCCCGCATCGTGCAGCGGAAGAACAGGTCGACCTGGTGGAACCCGGACTTCTTGTACGCATACTCGTGATGGGCTTCGATGTAGTCGCGGACGAGCACGAGGTCCCCGACCTCGACCTCGGCCCCGATCTCCTCGCGGCATTCGCGCCGGACGGTCGAGTGCAGATCCTCGCCCGACTCCTGACCCCCGCCG
>JAYVBB010000310.1:0-19582 GCA_043750715.1 Pseudomonadota bacterium
CAGTAGGTGTGGATGTCGAAATACCGATGTTGGGCGTGCTCGGGCAGCGCAATCTGTCCGAAAGCGCGGAGGGCAGAGTCGTCGCTTTGGCAAAAGATCGCCGAAAGCTTGTTGAGCCATCCGAGTTCGCCCCGGACGTGGGCGGCATTCAGGTAAATTTTGGCTGGGCACTGGTGTCGCTCGAGGATCGCCAGCGCGTTCTCAACGACGCTACGGTAGCCGTCGTCGAACGTGATCGCGACGACCCGCGGGTCGTGCTGCCTTTGGACGAACCCGGAGAACGCCACGACGTCGAAGCTTTTCTTCAGATAGGCGATCTGGCGCTCGAACTCCTGAATCCCATGATGCGCTTGCAGGTGCCGGGTGTGGTCAGTCAGCGCGTCGGTCACCTGGTGGTAGATGAGGGCCCGGCCGCCCGCTGCGCCGCGCATAACCGGGCCGCGCGCCCAGGACCGTATCCGGGAAAAGGCCGCTTTCACGGCGAATCTCTGCGAGGAGGGAAAACATAGAGGAGCCACTCCAACGCTATGCGAAGCATGACGGACGTCGGTGAGAAACGATCGTCACCTGCGGCTCGTTTGGCCAAGTCGAAGCCGTGTCGCACGATCCGGCGTGCCCACCCGACTGGGTTGCGCGGGCGGGTGGAAGGCGACGCCGCCGGTGGAGAGTCTTTAGGATGCGGCAAGCCTGTCTTGGCGCAGTAGGAAGTAATGACCGCGAGCCAGCGGCTCTCTTTGGTTTGGTCGATGAGTCGCCATTCCTCTGCCTGCTTCGCGAGCCGCGCCACGAAGGCATGCTGCTCCGCGCCTTTGGTCAGCTTGCCGATGGCGGCCAACGCGGCAACGTTCTCCAGGAACAAGTCGGTGACTTCCAAGCGGGCGCGCTTAGCATCAGTGTCGGTAGTGGGAGCGTTGGACCTGGATGATTCCCCGTGCTGGCGATAAAAAAGCCCGCAGGTTTCTTCGTGAACTATCAGCGGACGCTTGGCCAGGATTCGCAGCCGGTAGTCACGGTCTTCGTTCCAAGAGAGACTTTCGTTCCAAGAACCGACCCCGTCGATGAGGCTGCGGCTAAAGAGGCAAGCCATGACCGGCACCCAGCGGTGGTCCAAGACGGTCTCGGCAAGGACCAGCTCCGGCTTTGGCGGAAGCACGACCGGCAGGGGAACGCCAAAGGGTCCCAACTGCACGACTACCCGCCATCCACTCATACAGAGATCGGCTCGATCACGCCGCATCAACGTGAGCTGCCGCGCGATCTTATCGCGAGAGATGTAGTCGTCGGAGTCCAGGAACTGAATGAAATCGCCTTGCGCAACGGCGAGGCCGGCGTTACGCGCCGCCGCCGGACCCCCGATCGCAGGGAGACGAATGACTTTGATCCGACTTTTGTAGCGGGCAAGCACCACCTCGCTTTCGTCCGTGGACGCATCGTCGACGACGATGATCTCGTGGCGCGGATGAGTTTGAGCGAGGCAGCTTTCGATGCACGCTGGGAGCCAACGAGCGTAGTTGCGGTTGGGGATGATCGTGGTGACGAGCGGCACGTCTGGGAAAGGAGCGCGCGCGACCTCGGCCGCGTCATCCGGTCGTCGGACTGTGGAGCCAGAGCTCAAGCTCGCTGCTCCTTCAGAAAGGTAAAAATCACCTGGCACCTCAAGGGTTCTCAGTCCTTGTCGGACGTCTGCGGCCAGCCTTGAGCGCGGCGCGCGGGGGGCGAACGGCACTAGGGTACCGCCGCCCGGCTGGTAAATTATGTTACAATATTAGATATATCGGGAGCTTGACCGTTGCGACAGGGCCTCAGGGACATCGTCAGTGTCGTCGGAGACAGGCGCCTCGTCGTCTTGCTCGGGGCCGGCTTTGGTTTGAGCTTCCTCGAAGCCGCCGGCATCGTGGCCTCATACCCGTTTCTCGCGTCGCTCGTCGGTCCGGACCTGCCACGCGGCCAGGTGTTCGACGTGGTGACGCAGGCGCTCTGGGGCGTAGATGCCAACGCGGCGTCCGTCACCCGCCTCGGCATGCTGTTCCTCGTCCTTTTCATCCTCCGTACCTCTGCCGGCTTCGCCTGGCGCCGGTGGTGCGCCGCGGAGACGAGCCGGATCGAGTACCAACTGCGCGTTCGACTCTTTCATCGGCTTCTCGGGAGGCGAACTTACGCGGAATCTCTCGGCGAGAGTAGCCACGTGGCGACTCACCTGGTGGGCAGTGCGGTTCCCGCCGTCAGCTCCGCCGTCGGCACGACGCTGGAGGCCGCCGTACAGACGAGCCTCGCCGCCATTCTGATGACCGGTCTCGCGCTCATCGAGCCTTTGGTCACGGCGAGCGTCGTCATCGCAATAACGGCAATTTATTTGGCAGTCTTTCCCAGGCTGCGCCGGACTCTGCGTGCCGAAGGCGCCCGTTTGAACGAAGCGGAGCGACGGTTGACGACGCTCACGCAGGCCGCAGCTCTCGGTTTTCGCGAGTTGAGGCTAAGTGCCGCGGAAGCGGCGTTTCGGAGACGCTTTGCCGCGGCGGCTGACGGGCGTCGACGCGCTGCGGCCACGATTCGCCTTGCCGCGGCGTGGCCGCCGGCAGCCGTCGAAACCGCGCTCGTCACGGCAGTGGTCGTGATGGCGTTTTGGGGCGACCGTGGACCCGCCGACACCACACTCCTGCCCGCGCTGGCGATTGCTTTCGTCGCCCTGTACCGGGCAATTCCCGGCATCAACCGGCTCATGGGGGTTTTAGCAGACGTCGCTCGTCATGAGTCGACCCTGGCTGAGCTACGAAGCCGACTCGCCGGCCCGGATCCGCAAGTACCCGTGCAGGCGCCCGTCGCTCGGAGGTTTCGGAATGTTCGACTGGACCAGGTTACGTTCGCCTATGCGGAAGGAAAGCCGGCGCTCGACCGCCTCAGCCTCTCCGTCAGGCACGGCGAAGCGGTCGCGATCGTGGGACCGTCGGGCGCCGGCAAGTCGACGTTTCTGAACGTTCTCATGGGTTTTCTCCAACCTGGCGCGGGCGACGTGACTGCCGACGGGACGTCGATCTTCGCCGACCTCGCCGCATGGCAAAGCGGCCTGGCATATGTTCCGCAGGCGCCTTTTTTTCTGAACGAAAGCATCGCCCAGAACATCGTCATGGGTGATGAAGCGGCTACCGCCGACAAGGGACGACTCTTGCGCGCTTTGGAGCAGGCTGGTCTGCGAGCAGCCGTAGAGGCGATGCCGAAAGGCCTCGACACGGTCGTCGGGGAGAACGCAGCCTGGCTCTCCTCGGGCCAACGGCAGCGCCTCGGCCTTGCTCGCGCTCTCTTTCTGGAGCGACCGCTTCTCCTCCTCGACGAGCCGACCTCCCATCTCGACCCGGTCTCCGCGTCGGCGATTCGGGAGACGCTCGTAGGATTGAAGGGACAACGGACTTTGATCATAGTCAGTCACCAGTCCGAGTTGCTCGACGTCTGCGACCGGGTCTTTCACATCGAGGGCGGCCGTCTCGCGCCCATTGCTGCGAGTGGGCCCGCAAAAGCGGTCTAGGCCGCCGCCTTCCGTCAGCACGACGCCGATGGCGTTGGCTCCCGCGTGCGCTGCGACGCCAAGGTAGCAGGGTCAGGCCCGGCAGCATGAGCGCGGTGGACAAAAAGAAACCCAGCCATTTCGGGTCATGATGGACAAACCATACATGCCTGGTGGCTAGGCTGAGAAGTTAAGCTGGGGTTACTTCTTGGAAGGGAGCTTCGAGGAGGCGGACGTCGCTTCGGCTTCGGTGCCTTCCGACGACATCTTCTTCAGCTCGGACATCAGACGGTTGATCTTCTCGAGGCTGGAGCGGATGCGCGTCAGGCGATCGCCGAAGTCCGGCGACTCGGGGCGTTTCGTGTGCGGGCTGCCTGTGACTTTACCGGTGAGGTGACTGACGTAGAGGGGTTCGCGGCCGCGGCCGAACTCTTCTTTGGTCTCTTTTTGTTTACGGAAGCTGGCGAGGGAAACGACTTCACCGGCGGGGCGGGTATCTTTCTCGGACGACATGGGGGGCTCGCTTTCTACAGCAACGGCAGGTTCAACAGCAGCTACGACTACGACGACAGGGAGTAGGGAATGGGAAACGGGAAATCGATCGGGAGGGCACTAAGAGAGGATCAAAAGATACGGCGCCGGCCGGGGAGACCGGCGCCGGATGATCAGTTCTTGATGCGGTACGAGCGAAGCACCGACTTGTTGGCGGCGTTGCGTTCTTTGGCAAGGCGCTCCGCGTTCTTCTTGTTGCGGGCGGCGACGTCTTCGAAACTCTCTTCTTTCTTGTCGTCCGTTTCGGACGAGGCGACTTGAGCTTGCTGCTCGCGGCGTTGGAAGAGGGAGACCACGTTAGACGATTGGGTATCTTGGCTTTGCACTTTCAAGTCCTCCAGAGTGTCGGCTCAGCTTCAGCATCCTGCTCGAGGGGGCCACCCTCCTGACTGTCTTTGAAGCAATCCCCATGCCATGGGAACCCTGTCAGGAGGAATGTTGGATGCGGAAACTATTCCCTATGTTTACCGGTACTTGAATAGCACCGGCAGCGTCGGCTAAGGCGGGGAGGGACGTCCCCGGGGCAGCACTCTTAGAACATCCGCCTAGGAAGTTGACACATCAGATTCAGCCGGAAAATCCGTGCGGAATATACATCAATTCTAATGAGGATTCTAAGACAATTCGAAAATCCCACGAAATGATTTATACTTTCCATGATTTGAAAATCCTAAGGAACAGCCGTGAAACCTGATCCGGCGACCCAAAAGGCCCAACGGGATGCTCTCAAACTCCAGTTTTATTCGGAGTTTGACCGCTCCCTGGCGGAGCGTTGGCTGGGTTTTACGGATAAAGAGCTCGGAATGAAGGGTCAGCTCCTTGGGACGGGCACCCATTTCGCGGCTTACCGGTTCGGGGGGATGGTCTACAAACGGGCCCTGCCAAGCACCTTTGCAAGAGGCGCCCTCACCCTAAGGGGTTGGCTTGCCGCCTTGGGCCGGGCCAAGGCAGTCGGCGGCCTGATGCCCCCCTACGAGGTCCTAGCCCAGGGGGAAGCGCCCTCCCTGGTCATGCCTTATGGAGATGGGCCGCTAGGCAGCGCCGGCCCGGCGTGGCAGCCCATTGCCGGCACGGTTCAAGCCTTTGAAGCCGAGTTGGCCAAGGCTGGACTGATCCTCGACGACGTCCTCCAAATCCGCTGCCGAAACGGCGTCCCTTTCGTCGTCGACCTCTCCGACCTGCGACTGATGGGGTCAGGGTAATTGGGGTCAGGCACGTGCCTGACCCCATCCTTCCATCCTTCAGCCCTTCGTGTCGATGATCATCTTTTGGAAGCCCTTCATCATCATCGGCAGGTTCGCCTTGGTGATGCCATCGACGATCTTTTGCGGGACGAACCCCGAAAAACCCACGTCGATTGAATACAATGCCTTCGTCTTGCCGCCGCCGAGATCCGTCAGCTTCCACGATCCCGTGCTCAGTTTCATGATGTTGGAGTCTTCCAGATCCCACCAAATGCGGGTTGGCGCCTCCTCAAACATGTTGAGCGTATAAAAGAAGCTCTTTACCAATTTCAGGTCGTAACGGACCTGGCAGATCGACCCCGGTTTCTTGGCTTTGAGCACCTCGACGCCGGTAACGCCGGGGAGGTACTCGGGATACTTTTTGTATTGGCGGATACCCTCGAAAACCGCAGCGATCGTCCCGTCGAAAACCTGCTCCGTCGTCATCTCAGCCACCGATTGTCTCCTTCCTTTGTCCGGAGATATCTTATAAACTTACATAAGGGATGTACACCCGTCCCTGGCTGAGCTGTTGCACGGAAAACGGAAATTCCTTTTGAAGACGGAAGTGAGCCATGGCTGATACGACGCCGACGCCGACGCCCGACGTGACCATGAAAGCGCTGGTGGAATTCATCGCCAAAGCGCTGGTCGACGAAGTCGACCGAATTGAAATCAGCGAAATCACTGGCAATCAGACGAACATCATCGAGCTGAAAGTCGCCAAGGAAGACATCGGCAAAGTGATCGGCCGCCAAGGTCGCACCGCCGACGCGATCCGGACGATTCTCAACTGCGCGGCAGCTAAACTGTCCAGGCGCTACATCCTCCAGATCATCGATGAGTAGGGTCCTGCGGTGAAAGAAGCCGCTGGAGCCGTTTTAGTCTGCGCCGTCGAAGGGACGGCGCTCACCCGCGAAGAGCGGGCTTTTTATTCGGGCGCGTCGCCGTCCGGCCTGACGCTTTTCACGCGCAACGTGCCGCCCGAGCAGCGTGACCTGGCGAAGCTCGTCCGCGAGCTGCAGGACCTTCGCCCCGCAGGGAATCCGCCGCTCATCGTCGCCATCGACCAAGAAGGCGGCCGCGTCGCGCGCCTCAAAGCGCCGTTCCCGCAGCCCGGACCCGCGATGAAATGGGCCGCCGGCGCTTGCGACGCCGCCGCGCTGGAGGAAGTGAAAGCGATCGGCGCCGACTTCGGCCAGAAGCTGCGCTCGCTCGGGGTCAACGTCGATTTCGCCCCTGTGCTCGACGTGCTGACCGAGCCGACCAATAACGCCATCGGCGACCGCTCGTTCGGCACCGACGTCGAGCCCGTCGTCGCGCGCGCCAGCGCGTTTCTCGAAGGCCTGCAAACGAGCGGAGTCAAAGGCTGCCTCAAGCATTTTCCCGGCCAGGGTGACGCCAAGGTCGACACGCACGCCGGCAAAGCGCTCGTCGATCTCCCGATCCGCACCCTCGAGGGCCGCGAACTCGTACCGTTCCGTGCGTTGCTCCCGCACGCCGAGATGGTCATGATCTCGCACTGCATCTATCCTGCGTGGGACAAGATCGAAGCGAGCCGCTCGGCGAAGGTGATGGGCGGGCTGCTCAGAGGTGAGATGGGCTTCGAGGGCGTGATCGTCAGCGACGACATGAACATGGGCGCGATCCCCCAGGACCTCGGTCCGTGGCAGGACGCGATCATCGAGACGGTAGCTGCCGGCGCCGACATGGTGCTCGTCTGTCGCGACATAACCAAATGCCACGCCGCCCACGAGGCCCTGGTCCGCGCGGCGCAAAAGAGCAAAGCCTTCGCGGAGCGGCTGACCGAGGCCGCCAGCCGCGTTTTGAGGCTACGCGAAGGTCTATTTTAGACCCCTGGCATCCTTTAGGTCTTAGTCGTCCCGGGTCTGGGAGCGCACGACTACGTAGCGCTCTCTAAGCCTTTGGACCTGGCGGAGGACGAAGATCAGCGCGACGACGGCGAGGATGAAGGCGGCTGGGGCGGCGATGAACTTCGTCATCGCCCCGTTCTGGTTCAAATTTGCCAGGTGTTCCAAAGGGATGTCGTTGGTTTGCAGTTCGTTCATAGGGGCATCCCTCCCTTCTTGGCATATTATCGGAAGAATCTGCCTGAAACTTGAGCATTTTGACTTGTTCATTAGAATGGGTTGAGATAGAACTCGCCGCCAATATGACCGGGGGAAATCAGTGCAAGGACCTCACGACTTCTATGCGAAGACGAAGCTGAAGACCGTCCTGATTCAGGCCGAGCTCGCCGCCAACGCGCGGGCCGAAGCAGCCATGGACAAGAAGGCCTCCGTTTGGTCGCGCCTCCGCGCACTCATCCCGACCGCAATTCTTCGCCCTGTCGCGCGCCGCGTTTAAGGCGCTGGCGCTTTGGCTGTTGCTCGGCGCGCCTACGGCCGTAGCGCAGTACACGCCGCCCGATCCGGTCCGGCTCTAAGCTTCGGGCGCCGCTTCGCCTTTGTCGAGGATCCGCGACACGCGCAGGCGCTTGATGCGCTGGCGCTCGACGTCCGACACTTCGATGGACAAAGGGCCGATGCGGACCGTCTTGCCCACTTCCGGCAGCTCGCCGAGCAACGACACGATCCAACCCGCGATGGTGTCGATGCCTTCCTCGGGCTTCTGGTCCAGCATGTCTTCCGTCAGCTCGAAGAACTCGAGGAACTCGTCGATGTTGTAGGAGCCGGCGACGTCGTAGATGCCCGACTCGAGCTCGAGGATCTCCGCCTCTTCCACGTCGTACTCGTCCTGGATCTCGCCGACGATCTCTTCCAGGATGTCTTCCATCGTCACCAGGCCGGCGGTGCCGCCGTGCTCGTCGACGACGACGGCGATGTGATTCTTGGTGCTCTTCAGCTCCTTGAACACGTCCATGATCGCCTTCGACTCCGGAACGTAATAGGGCTCGCGGATGATCCGGCGGAGGTTGAACTCGTTCTTGCCTTTGCCGTTCTCGCGGGCGACTTTCAGCAGGTCCTTGACCAGCAGAATGCCGACGACGTGGTCGATCCCGGTGCGGTCGCAGACCGGCAGGCGCGACATGCCCGATTCGATCGTGACGCGGAGCGCGTCGTCGAAGCTGGCGTCCATCGGCAGCCAGTTGACGTCCGGCCGCGGAGTCATGATCTCTCTGACCTTGGTCTCGTCGAACTCGAAGACGCCGACGATCATTTCTTTTTTGGTCTCTTCCAGGACGCCGGCGCGCTCGCCGACGTTGACGAGGAACTCGAGCTCCTCTTCCGTGATCGGGGGCGAGTCCTTCTTGGTCCCGCCGAGCAGGCGGACGACGCGTCCCGCGAATTCCGAGAAGGCCCAGACGATCGGCACGATGCAGAGGTAGATCGCGTAGATGATCTTCAGGCACGGAATCGCCAGAGTGTCGGCATGCGATTTGGCGAACGACTTCGGGATGACCTCGACGAAGATCAGGATGAGGAAGGTCATGGTGCCCGTCGCGATGCCGATGGCCTGGCTTTCGAAATGACGCGAGGCAAAGTCGGTGGCCAGCGCCGACGACAGAATGTGAAAGAGGTTGTTGAAGATCAGGATCGTCGTCAGCACGCGGCCGGGGTGGTTCAGCCACAGCGTCAGCTGCCGCACGGCCCGGTTTTCGTTGTCGATGATGTGCTTCGCCTTGAGCGAGCCCAACGCCGTGATCGCCGTCTCCGAGCCGGAGAACGCCGCAGCGAAGACGAGGCATACGCCGATCGTCGAAAGCTGCCAGGTATCGGTCGGGGACAGGAGACTCACGCCCGGCGCTTTCTGGCCGCCCGACGCGTCACGCTTGCCTGCCAGAGCGGGCGTTTGGATCCGGCCAGGGCCGTCATCAGGGCGCGCTGCTCTTTAAGCATGCGGCGCTCTTCCGCCTTCTTCATGTGATCGTGGCCGCCGAGGTGCAAGATGCCGTGGACCAGCAGAAAGGCGACTTCGCGGTCTAAGTCCTGGCCGATGCTCCGGGCGTTCTTCTCGGCGTCGGGCAGCGAGATGACGACGTCGCCGAGGACGCGCGGAGGCGCGGAAGCGGCGCGGCGCGCGGCCTTTTTCGCAGCGCGCACTTTGACCGGCGCCGCGAACTCTTCCTGCGGAAACGAAAGCACGTCGGTCGCCTTGTCGAGGCCGCGATGGATCTTGTTCAGGCGGCGGATTCCCGCCGAGCCGACGAGCTGGACGGACAGCTCGAATTCTTCCAGGCCCAAACGCGCGAGGACGGTGCGAGCGACCGTCCTCAGCTTGCTCTCGTCGATCCGGTAGCCACTCAACATACAGGAGATACTCAAACGGCTCACTTTCGCGGACCGGGGAAAGGCTTGGTCTCCGCCTTCGGAGGCTCTTCGCTTTCGGCGCGTTTCACCTTCAGCGCCCCACCGGTCGACGCGCTGCGCATCGTCGCGAGGTTGGTGACCACGGCGAGCGGCCGCGTGTCTTCCTTGGGCTTCGCTTCGATGCCTTCTTTGGCAAGCAAGGCGGGCACGAGCTTCGCGAAGTCCTCGAGCGTCGTGATCGGCTTGTCGTCGGGCTTTTTAGGCTGACCGAGCTTGATGATCTTCGCCATGCGCTTTGCTCTTACTCCGCTGGATTAGCTAGTTTCTGGCGCTCCGCGCCAGAAACTATCCTGAAGGGCATCGCCCTGAAGGATCTCGACGCTAAACATCTGCACCTTGCCGCGCCGGCGAGATCCTTCGCTGCGCTCAGGATAGACCTGGCGTTCCCGCCCGGTCTAGCTATCAGTATAGCAAACCCATTTGCCGCCGTGAGTGGGCAAGTTTTGCTCGTGAAAGCGGGCCTCGAAGGCCGAGCCGTAGTCGTCCTTGAGCAACCCGATGCCTTGCGTAGCCGGGGTGAACCCCGTGGCGTCCAAGGCCGCCCGGGCTTGGTCGAAGTACAGCTCCTGGTCGGTTTTTACCCAGCAGAAGCCACCCGGCTTGAGCACCCCGTGCAGCTTGGTCGTGAAGGCTTCGTTCAGCAGACGGTTCTTCGCCTGGCTCTTCTTCTTGACCAAGGGGTCGGGGAAAAAGATCAGGCAGCCGTTCAGCTCGCCCGGCGCGAACACTTTGTCGAATGTGTTGGCGTTCACGAGCAGGCCGTAGACATTTTTCAGACCCTTGGCTTGCGCGCGCTGCGTCGTCGTGACGACGCGCTTGAACGTGATGTCGACGCCGATGAACGCGGTGTCCGGGTGGTCGGCCGCGAGTTGCAGGAGAGTCTGACCCTTGTGGCAGCCGATCTCGACGATCAGACGCTTGGGCTGCTCCGTGCCGTGATACTGCGCGACCCTTTCGCGCCACTTGCCGGCCATGCCTTCGAGGTGCGCGCCGAACGCGAGCGGCAGGTCGCCGCTTTCCGCTCCGTCGCGCAGCAGTGCGACGTACGGATTGACATCGGCGTTCAACGACAAGGCTCGCGTCGAGAAGGGGTCAGGATTTTTGAGGGGCATGAGACTCTTACTCTGAAGAGGGGTACCCGAGGACGGAATTGCTTCGCTCTTGTGGGACCAGCTTTAAGCCGGATTCTGTCATTTGCTGCGCGCGCGCCGCGCAACCGTGACCACCATTTATCTGGGATGACAGTTGCCTGTCACCTCGAGCGACCTACCCAGGAACCCGCCGGGCCGGCGGAGTACGTTCCTCTATTTGGTCTTGCTTCGGATGGGGTTTGCCAAGCCGTCTTGTTCCCAAGACGCTGGTGAGCTCTTACCTCACCGTTTCACCCTTGCTGTCCGCCATAGCCGTTAGGCGACGGTGGATTAGCGGTTTCTTCTCTGTTGCACTTTCCGTCGGGTTGCCCCGCCTGGCCGTTAGCCAGCATCCTGCCCTCTGAAGTCCGGACTTTCCTCGAATACCGAAGTATCCGCGGTGGCCCACCGGTCCTTGCATCGAGCGTCACAATACCGTCCTCGGGTGGCGCGAATTTAAGCGCAGGCAGGCCCCAAGTCAAGGCGGGGGACGCAGCCGCAGGATCTTGTCGTAATCGTCAGGCATTACGGGGTCTTCATGGGCCGCGACGTTGCGCGTTTCGGCCCCGCAGGCGCGGCATTTGAAGCGGAGGACCAGCCCCTTTTTCCCGTCGAGCTCGTAGCCGACGGCGTCCATCATCCCCAGGCACTCGCTCGCCCGGTCACCCGGGAAGACATCGACGTGCTTCGATACCAAGCAATGAGGGCAGTGGTTGCGGCATCCCGTCTTCACGGGCGCCACCGCTTTGCCACAGTTTTCGCAGCAAAAATGCTCGTTTATATGAGTGAACCTGGAGCCTTGGCCGGTCATGGAAGACCTTCTATCACCGCGATTTCAAGGCGTTAAGCAATTTTTTCCTAATGCCCCGCGGGCGATTACCGATTCTTACCTGAGGAGGGTACGGCATCTCGTGACTTACCGCAGAACCATCGCAGCAATCATCTTCGCCTCGGCAGCTCTTGCCGGTTGCGGCGAGCCTGGCGAGACCAAGTCGAGCCCCTGCGCCCTGTGCGGTAACTACAACGACATCACCGGATCCATCCGCAGCAAGACCGGCAGCCAGTCCTCGCAAATGGCGTGGGCCTTGGCGGCGTTCGAGCACGACAGTGGCATCGCCCGCGTCGCCGAGATCGATAACGCCGGCCTCTATACCTTTAGACAACTGAACACCGACGTCCCGCAGACGCTGGCGCTGCTCACCCCCGACTACATCCTGACGGCCGTCCTGTCGATCCCCGGCGCGGTCGAGAAGTCGATCCGCCAGTACGTCGACGTCGACCGCGCCAGTCTCCCGCTCCTGATCAACAACGGCCCGATCATCCAATTCCAAAACACCGACGGCCTCGTCGTCGCGAGAGACCTGGCCTCGGACCTCGACGGCGACGGCATCCCGGAAGGCTCGGTCAGCCTCGGCGCGTCGAGCGTAACGACGTCCACTGCTTTGCGTGACGGCTTCAACCTGCAAAGCACCGCGGCGGCGATCCCGGTCGACACGGACTCCGACACCGTGATGAACAACGTCGACCCCGACATCGACGGCGACGGCATCATCAACGTCCTCGACCCCGACGACAACGGCAACGGCTTCCTCGACGTCTTCGACGGCGACGCCAACGGCGACCTAGTCAACGACACCGGGGCGAAAAATACCGATCTCTACTTCAACGAAGGCGTCGAGTGGGTCGCGGTGCAGTTCGACATGGCGCCGAAGGACGACGGCACTGGCATGAAGACGACGTTGAAGTTCACGACCAAGGTCCGTGACAACGTGACTCCCGACGCGATCCAGATCCGCGGCGCGCCCTCGCTTCTGAACAACGCCACCTACGACGCCAAAGACGACACCGGCAACGTCTCGGTCCAGGCCTGGAACCGCCAGCTCTTCGACGACGGCGTGAGCGAAGACAACAGCGCCGGCGACCGCATCTTCGCCAAACGCATCGATCTGGCGGAAGCGAAGGCCCCCCGCGCTCACGAAGCCGTGTTCTTCCAGCTCGTGTTCAACGCGTCGTCGGCGCCGTTCTACCTCGAGTTTCCTTACATCTTCCCGGATTTGAAGCCCGCAGCCGTGACGGCGCAGTACGAGAAGACGAGCCGGACCGTCCTGCTCCTGGGGAACCCCTTCGGTCCCGAGATCCAGGACTTCATCTGGCTCGTCAACGTGTACGACGCGGACGGTGTGAACCTGCTCTGGCAGTCCACGGCTATCCCCGCCAGCAGTCGCCAGTTTCCGATTCAGGACAACATCATGGTGTCGGGAACGACCTACAAGTACTCGGTGTCGGCCCAGACGCTGGATAAGATTCCGGGGTACCCGGCTTATACGATTTCGTCGGTGAAGTACGACGTGAAGTGAGGTCGGCGCTGGCGTTGTTTCGAGGGCCCACAGGGGGCGCGATGCATTGCTTCGACAAGGCGCTGTGAAGGGCTGTGGCAGCCCAGAGGTGGCGCGTGGCATTGCTCGGCGGCCATGAACGGGCTGCACGCCCAAAGCTGGCGCGAGCAGAGCCTCGCTGCGCGTGGCTCCCCGGCCTGCCGGGTGGGTTGCATCGTGGCAATTGGCGGGTTGCCTGCCGGGTGGGTTGCATCGCGGCAATCGGCGGGTTGCCTGCTGGGTTGGTTGCATCGCGGCAATCGGCGGGTTGCCTGGGAATGCTACGTTCAGCGTGAACGTGAAGATAAGAATCGACAGGAATTTTGGCGCTGAGTTTGGCGTCGGCGCGCTTTCGATTGAAATGCGCGACTGGTGGCGCAGATTGACGATCTGGCGCGTCGTCGCGGAGGCGTCCAAAAATTTTCGCATTGAGCGTCGGTTCTTTCGTTGGGTGCGCGAAGCGAAAGCCAAAAAAAGCCGTGGTAGGTTTTCCCTGAAACAGGAGGCCGCCATGCATGATCTGAAAAACACCGATGACAAAGCCCTGGTTGCAAAGCTGATGACTCTTGCCTGCGCCGAGAGAGTGAGCCAGGTGGAGATCCTTAAGTATCTCAGCGAAGTCGACGAGCGGCGGCTGGTTTTGGAGCTGGGTTACAGCGGCATGTGGGATTTCTGCCGGAGGGCGCTGAAGTTCTCGGAGAGCACAAGTACGCGGAGGATCAACGTCGCGCGGGCGGCGAGGGAGTATCCGGTGTTGCTGACGATGCTGGAGAAGGGGCAGCTGACGCTGTGCACGGCGGCGGATTTGGTGCCGCTGTTGACCGCCGGGAATGCGGCGATCCTGCTAGGCGCCGCATCCGGGAAATCGCGGTGGGAGGTTCAGAACCTTGGCGTGGCGCCGAATGCGAAACCCGTGGAGCGGGATGTGATTCGCCGGATTCCGGCGAAGGTACTCGGCCCTCTCGCGCCGGCAGGATTGGGGTTCGCCGAGCCGACGGGCGAACCCCGTCCGGTTGATGTCGTTGAAGCCGCGCCAGCCCCTCGGCCGGTGCTGCTCCGCGTCGCGTTCAATGCCGACGAGGAAGTCGTCAGGAAGCTGGAGCGTCTACAGGAGATCCTGGGCGGAGCGACGCTCGCCGAAGTGTGCGACCGCGCGGCCGAAGTCCTGTTGGACAAGGTAGACCCTGTGCGCCGTGCCAAGCGGCGGGAAGCGAAGGGTGATCGTGTCGCAATGCAGCACGCGGCGAAGAGAGATGAGCTCGCAAACGGGCGCGCCGCCAGGACCGACCGATCCGCACCTCGGCGCGGCGCGAAGGCAGCCGGGGCCGCGCGGCAAGTTTCACGAGTGGCGGTCAAGACTGAACCGCGCCGTCCGTCCAAGGCAGTCGCCGACCAAGTGATTGCGGAGTCAGGAGCCCGCTGTTCCTATCTCTCTAGCGACGGCGTCCGCTGCGCGGAGACCCGCTTCCTGTCGATCGACCACATTCAGCCGTACGCTTTGGGTGGATCATCCACGAAGACAAACTCCCGCTGCTACTGCATGGCGCACAATCGCCATGCCGGCCGGCAGACTTTCGGGAACGTTCACCGTGAACGTTGATTTCCTGGACAACACGCCGATTGCCTCGCGGCAACCCACCGATTGCCCGGCGGCAACCCACCCGGCAGGCCGGGGAGCCACGCGAAGCGAGGCTCTGCGCGAGTCAGCTTTGGGCGTGCATCGCCTTCTTGGCCGCCGGAGCGATGCCGCGCGATCCCTCTGGGATGCCGCAGCCCTTCATAGCCGCCTTGCAGGAGCACTGCCTCGCTCTAACTATGGGCTTGCAGTGCGCTCATATCCCATCCCCTCACAGCCCTTTCCCCTCGAACTCGTTCGCCAGATCGTCCAGGAACTTCAGGTGATCGAACGCCGCGGGGCCATCCATCATCTGGTATCCGATCAGATCCATGTGGTCGGCGGGAACAGTGCCGCGGAATTCGCCCCAGTGGGCGGATTTGACGCTGACGACGCCGTCGTTCTGGCCTTCGGTCAGGGTTAGAGCAGCGGCGGAAAGCAGCAGCAGAGTTTTAGTTTTGTCGCCGGAGCTCGAACCCGTGATACCCGCCCAGGTCTGATAGATGACGCCTGGGACGTCTTGCACTTGAGGATTGAAGGTGCCTTCCACGTACGCGACCAGTCAGCGACTGGACTGCGGCGATGGTGTCGGGATCGGGCGTGCTGCCGTTCACGGTTTTACCCATGAAATTCATCATGGACGTCAGAGCCTGGCGGGCCAGCGAGCCGGAGTTCTTGAGGCTCAAGTCCGCGAGCTGGGTGCCGTGGTTCGGCGTGCCGAGCATCGAGAGCGAGGCGATCCTGTCGCACATGCCGAGCTTGCTGATCATCCAGCGGCCGTCGAGGCCGCCTTGCGAGTGGGCGATCAAATGGACTTTGGCGGCGCCGCTTTCGGCGAGGATCGCGTCGATGCGGGTCTTGAGCTGACCGGCGCGGTACTCGGAGGATTGCACGGCGGCGACTTCGGTCAGGTAGACTTTGCAGCCGGCTTTTTGGAAGTGCGCGGCGACTCCGTTGAAGTTGCCGATCTTGGCGCCGCCCATGAAGCCGTGGTGGAAGACCATCGGGTACTTTGGGCATTTCACGTCGGAGGCCGGGGAGTCGCCGTCGGGGGGCGGCAAGTCGCCGTCGACGTTGCTGGGCTTGGAGTCGTCGCCCGGATTTTTTTCTCCGCCTCCGGGATTCGCGTCGTCTTCGTTCTTTTCCGGCGCCGGCGTGCCCGAGTCGGATTGATCGCTGGTGCTGCAGCCCGACCAAATGGCGGTGCTGACGACGAACGTGATCCAAAGGAACTTGACCATGGCGAATCCTCCGGGTTGCGGTACCAAACAGGATTGCAAGACTTGGAACAGGAGAGGAATTCCGGTAAAACAAGGTGTTACCCCTTGAAACGACGCTGAGAGTTCAGTCAGGGCCGCCGCCGGTCCGCCGCGGCGGCAGCGTATCTTCTGGGAATCAGGGTATTTTTGTAGGTGTCGCGGGCGCGTCTCGCGGCTCGCTTGGGGCGAGACGCACGAACGGGGTGTAAAGACCGGAATCCAAAGGCGGATACGTGAGCGAGCGGCTGACGACGGAGTCCTTGAGCGAAGCCCGCGCCGCCGCGTCGGCTCTGCTTGCGCCAGGAGTCACCGTCGCGGACGCCTTGCGCCGTCTCGACGCCGCCGAGAAGGACCGCCTCGATTCCGCCGTGCAGCTGCGCCGCTTTTTCGTCGCGCTGATTGCGCTCGAAGGCGACGCGGACCGCCTCGACCTGGCCGCCGTCGACAGCAAACGCCTGCACGAGCTCGCGACGAAAGTCCTGCTTGTGGAAGGGGTCAAGCCGCGCTCCTCGCGCTTTTCCTATCTGCACGCGGAGCTGGCGCTGGCGAAGGCGCGCGCTCTCTTCGAGCGGGGAGAGACCTGGCTCGCGCTAGGCGACATGCAGGCGGCGCGCTCGTACGCGACGCGCGGCGCCGGCGACGGCATCAAAGCGCGCTTCGCGCTGCACTCGGCGATCTGCCTGCTTCGCCTGGGCCACGGCAAGCTCGCGGAGGAAGGCCTGACGCTGCCGGTCCTGGGCGAGCTGCCGGACACCGAGCTGGCGCGTTACTGGGAGCTCAAACTCAAAGTGCTGCGCTGGGGCCAGCGCGACGGCGAGTTCGAAAGCGAGCTCGGACGCGGGCAAAAGGCCGGCGCCGCCGCGGCCGAAACGCTCGAATGGGAAAAGCTCGCGCACCTCGCGCAAAAGGGTGGCCGCCTCGAAGCGCTGGCGAAGGCCACGACCCGCCAAGGGCCCTTGGCCAATCCGCGGCGCGCCCTGACGGCGATGCTTTGGAGCTACGCTTCGCCCGCCCCCGTGCCGCCGGGACTCGTGCGCGTCGAAAGCCTGCGTCGCGCTCATGGCCTATCCGAAAGGGATCCCAGCGCCGTCAGCCGTCTGCTCAGCCTCGTGCGCGTGCTCGAGGAGTGCCAAGACACGCAGATTCCGCTCGAGCACCGGCTGGTGCGGATGGACGAAGCGGCGGACGGGCTCACCCGGCATCCGGATCCGGAAGTCGAGCTGCTGGCGCGTGCCGCGATCGCGAAACGGCTCAAGGCGTCCCAGCAGCCGCTCAGGGCGGCCGCCGTCGCGGAATCCTACCGACCGATGTGCAGGAGTCTTTCCGCCGACCGTCACGCCGACCTGCTCGGCATCGAGCCGTCGCTCATCGTGAAAGCCTGGGAGCGCTTCGCCGACGGCGACGAGAAGCCGTCGGGAGCGCTGCTTGCCGGCGTTCCGAAGTCCGCTCCGGGACGCGCTCTGGAGCTGACCCGGATCGGGGTCGGCCTGCTGCCGAAGCTGCTCAAACGCCGTTTCGGCGACCTGTTCAAGGACCGCTCCGAAAAGAAGGCCCTCGCCCAGTCCGACGAAGTCGTGCGCGTTCTCGTCGAACGCATCGGAGCGCTCAAAGGCCCGGTCGTCAAGCTCGCGCAGATGACGTCGGTGATTCACGCGGCCCTGCCTGAGGAGATCTACCAGGTCATCGTCCGCCTCCGCGAGGATTCCCCCGGCATGGCGGGCGACCTCTCGCGTCGCATCATGAACGACGAGCTCGGTGAGGAGACAGTCGCGAAACGCTTCGTCGAATGGGACGAGCAGCCTCTGGCGTCGGCGAGCGTCGGGCAGATCCACCGGGCCCGGACGGACGACGGCCGCGACGTCGTCGTGAAAGTGCAGTACCCGGGCCTCGAGCAGTTGATCCGCTCGGACATGGCGCTGCTCCGCCTGCTCGTCGTGCCGCTCTACCGGGTGCTGTTTCCCTCGGTCGACCTCAAGGGACTGGCACAGATGGTGGAAGACACCGTCCTGCACGAATGCGACTTCCGCGCGGAGGCGCTCGCCCAGGAAAACGTCCGGAGACGCCTCGCGGACCGGCCGGGCCTCATGGTCCCCGCCGCCTACCCCGAGCTTTCGACGGCGCGCGTGCTGACGATGGACTACGTCGAAGGCAAACGCTTCAGCCAATTCATTCACGACGCCAGCCAGGAAGAGCGCAACCGCCTCGGCGTGCTGCTCGGCGATTTCCTGCTGACGAGCTGCCTCAGCGGCGAGGAGTTCAACGCCGATCCGCATCCCGGCAACTATCTGTTCCTCGCCGACGGCCGGGTCGCGTTGCTGGACTTCGGCTCGATGGGCAAGATGCCCGAAGGTCGTCTCAAGGGCATCAAAGCCCTGATTCGCGGCGCGTTGCAAGGGGACGAACCGGCCTTTCGCGCGGCTTTTCTCGAGCTCGGCTACGTCGCCAAAATGGAGGGCTTCGACTTCCAGAGCGAGTACGAGAATGCGCGGAAGCTCCTCGGCCCGGTACTCCAGCCTGGCCCGTTCCGGTTCACTTACGACCATTTCACCGAGGTTTTCGCGTACTACGGCCTGGCGTCGTCCAACCGCAAGTATCTGAAGTTCCATCCGGGCGACGTCCCGCTTTGGCGCTTTCTGATCGGCCTGCAGGTGCTGTTTTGCGAGCTCGAGGCTGAGGCGGACTGGTACCCGATTTTTGCGAAAGCCCTCGATCTCTGATAAATTTTGGGATCGGAACGGATTGATCGGCCCTCGGAAGGCGTGCTAGCTTACCTCCTGAGCCCTGTGCGAATTTTGACCACCGCAGCCACGGATGCCGCGCCATGATGTTCACCCGCGACGACTTGAAGATCGACAACCCGGTCGACCTTTTGCACTTCCTCCCGATCGTCTTGTTCATCGGGTTGGTCGCGCCGTTCCTGATCGCGGCGTACACCGTCGGCTTCGTCATGGACGTCACCGGCTGGCTCGCAGCCGAGTAAGCTACTGCGCCGCAGCGCTGGTGTACATCCGGCAGGCGACCTGGGGGTACGCGCGCTGAAACGTCGGCGCCGATGGCGTCGACGTGTTTCCGGCCGGGAACTCGAAGCAATAGGTGCCGGGACCCGATTGGGTGGGATTCGGGCATTTGTCGTCTGCGACTGCGTACTCGCGGAGGTCGACGGGGTGCTCGCCGAAATAGACCGACTCGCAAAGGTAGTCCTGTTTGCAGTCGCCTTCGTCTTTCGCCCCGAACCGGCATTCGCCGTCGGTGCCGTCCTTCTTTTTGTACGTGGCTTTGCCGGCGCAGTCGTTGGCGACGCAGAGCCCTTTGACTTCGTAGGTCACGGCCGGGATCTGGGCGCAGTCCGTGGCGCGGCCGTGGTATTCGCCCATGCCGCCGACCAGGTCCGCGAGCTTCTTGTTGACGGGTAGCGCGCCCTGGCAACCGCCGGCCCCGCCGTAGGTGCAGTCGTCGTCCGTTTCGCAGTATTGGGCCTTGGCGGCGCAGTCGAGGTCCACGTATCGCTTCGCCGAGTCTTCGTCGTCCACGGCTTTGATCGAGAGGCATTCGTCGTCGCCCTTCAAGACGACGACCTCTTCGGTCTCGTCGGTCGACG
>JAYVBB010000311.1:0-3382 GCA_043750715.1 Pseudomonadota bacterium
GGAGCTTCCTTCACCACCTCGAACTCGAAGCCGTACTTCCATGCATAGCCCTTCGGATCTTTGGACTCGGAGGAAAACGGCGTCAGCAACCGGATGCGACTGATCGCTGCGTTGGTGCTGATGGCGCCGAGCCTCTCGCCCTGTCTGTCGTAGAGCTGGCGGCGGCGGAAGTCGCGCCAGAATTCGGCTCCGAGGTAATAGCGGCCGGCGTGGCTGCGCGGATCCCTGCCGTAGACGACGAACCCCGGCGGCGCGTCGCCGTAGCGCCGCATCTCGCCGCCGAGCGTGATCAAACGCCCGAAAGAATGGATGTCGTACATCCCGAGTATCCGCAGCGGCGTGCCTCCGCCGTAGACACCCCGCACGACCGGAATCGTCGTCCACTTCTCCTCGACCTCGATCGTCAATACATATGCACCGGGGAGCTCGAGGCTCGGCTCAGGGACGACTTTGACGGTCGTGAAGACGCCGGTCGTCATCAGCTTCCGCTGAATCTGCTGGATGTCGTCGATCGTCAACTCGGCCGGGACTTTGGTGTCGACGTAGCTGTCGAGCCAGTCTTCGTCGGACCGCTCGAGCCCAAGGTAACGGAAGCTGACGACATGGAACGATTCTGCCGCCACCACGAGCGTCGAGGTGCAAAGGAGCAGCACTCCGAGCAGAATCCCGGAGCGGACCTTAGAGGTACGGGTCATCGGCCACGAGGTAGTTTTGGACGTAGTCGAGCACGCCGTCCTCGAGGGTCGTCATCGCTTTCTTGTAACCGCCGCGTTCCCTGAGGTTGCTCAGGCTCGCTTCGGTGAAATACTGATACTGGTTGCGAAGGTTCTCCGGCATGTCGATGTATTCGATCTTTGCCGGCGACGCCTTCATCGCCTTGAACACGGACGTCGCAAGGTCGTTCCAGCTCCGGGCCTGGCCCGAGCCGATGTTGTAGATTCCCGCGCGGGCGCTCCGCTGGTGTTCGAACAGATGCCACATCACGTCAACGCAGTCCTTGACATAGACGAAGTCGCGCTTTTGGTCTCCGTCGGCGATGCCGTCCCGGTAGGATTTGAAGAGCCGGATCTTGCCGGTCTTCTGGACCTGCGGCACGAACTGCGGCACGACGCTCGATTGCGAGCCCTTATGGTATTCCTGGGGGCCGTAGACGTTGAAGAACTTGAGGCCCGCCCAAAAAGGCGGCGTGGTCGCCTGAGTCATGACCCAGTCGTCGAACTTCTGCTTGCTGAAGCCATACGGATTCAGCGCGCGGAGCGCCGGCATCTTGGCCGGATCGTCGACGAACCCCAACTCGCCCTCGCCGTAGGTTGCGGCCGAAGACGCGTAGATGAAGGGGATTTCGTGGTCGACGCAGAACTGCCAGAGTTTGATCGAGTAGTTGAGGTTGTTCTGGACGAGATAGTCGACGTCGGTCTCGGTCGTCGACGAACTGGCGCCCAGGTGGAACACCGCCTCGACGTCATGCCGCCCGCCGGCGACGTCGAGCCAGGGGAACAGCTCGTTCTTGTGCAGGATCGTGGTGAAGCGACGCTTGGCCAGATTCTTCCACTTGCCGCCAGTGCCCATGCGGTCGGCGATCACGACGTCGCGCTGACCCTGCTCGTTGAGCTTCCAAACCAGCGTGCTGCCGATGAAGCCCGCGCCGCCCGTGACGATGAACATGAAAGCCCCCTCTATCTATCAATCTTTAGCATAAGAGCGGGGCGGGGTAAAACAGTTAACCTGCAGTTTTCAGGCCTAAAATCTCGCTGAGACGCTGTGCGTCCCGCGGCGCGTGCGCCTTCTCGTCGTTGTCGAAGTAGACGTAGACCGAAAGCCCTGCCTTCGCCCACTTCCGGATGCTCTTGGCCGTCTCTTCAAGCACGTCCTCGGGGTAGCCGTCCGTGAAGCTAGCATCCTGCCCGTGCATCCGCATGTAGACGAAGTTGGCCGTGGGCTCGACGATTTCGAGCGAATGCGCTCCCGACTCGGCGAAGACCAGCGCCACCTTGTGCTTTTTCATGAAGGCGAGAAATCCCGGGTCGCGAAAGCTCGGATGCCGAAACTCGAAGGCGTGGCGGATCGGGTACTCGCCTCCGGGGTCGGTGTGACTTTTGCCCTCGACGAACGAGTCGTGGCGGGCAGCCAGGTCGCCGGCCGCGCGCGAGGTGTGAGGCAACAGTTTTATAAAGTCCTCGAACCGGTTGTCGACGAGCGGCAGAGAAGGCGGAAACTGCCAAAGAATCGGCCCGAGCTTCTCTTTCAGGCAAAGGATCCCTTGCGCGAAGAAGTTCGCGAGCGGCTGCTCGACGTCCTGCAAACGCAGGCGATGCGTGATGAATTGCGACGCTTTCAGCGAAAATTTGAAGTCGGCGGGCGTCTGTTCGTACCACTGCTGAAACGTCTTCGGTTTCTGCAGGCGAAAGAACGTGCCGTTGATCTCGATCGACGGGACCTTGCGGCTGGCGTACTGGAGCTCTTTTTTTTGAGCGAGCTTTGCCGGATAGAAGACCCCGCGCCACGCCGGATAGGTCCACCCGGAGAAACTGACCAGGAGCTCAGGCATCACGGCTCCGCGGGCGGACGACCAGGGAATCTTGATAAAATGATAGGGGAATTTCCGACAGCCCGTCAAATGCTCAGATTTGGCACAGAGCCTCCGAGAAGCAAACAGAGCTTCTTTTGGAAAGGCGAACGGGAATGTGCGTATCAGCCCTCGTCGAGAATGATCTGGAGCGCCTCGCGGCCAAACTCGGTCTCCCGCACCTGGCGCTCACGCAGCCGGACGCGCAGCTGCATCTGCCGCGGCGCGTCGAAGCGCGTGATCCGGCGCTCGTCGTTCGCCAAAGCAGCGCCGGCCGCTTCATCGCGGAACCGATGGCATTCAACCCTTACGTCCTGCGCCGCTCGAGCCTCGGAGGCGACATGTGGGCCGAGCACATGCTCTCGACCCGTCACGGCATCGTCATTTTGAAGGGGTTTTCGGAGTGGGTGAGCCTCGGTCAGCTCATCGGCCAGGGCCTGATTCAGATGCACGAGGCGCACTGCGCGTTCAACCGCTTCGCGTCACCGTCGCAAAGCTACGGCTCGCGTCAGGGCGACCGACTCGTACTCGCCAACTTCAATCCGGCGGAGGGCGGCTCGCTCCTCGTCCCGGTGCTCTTCGACACGCGGCGGGACGTCGCGACGGACCCGGCTTCGGCTTTGCTTCACGAATTCGCGGTAGTCTCCGACGATGCCTCGGGCCAAAGCTTCGGCGCGGGCCACGCTCCGGTCTGCCTCGGCATCGAAGCGGCGCTCGAGTGGCTCTGCACCGAAGAGGAAGAAGCCGTCGAATGGGACGACGTCCTCGCGGATTCGAAGCCCGGTCCGTTGGCCTTCGGGCTGTTCAAATCCGCCT
>JAYVBB010000312.1:0-5899 GCA_043750715.1 Pseudomonadota bacterium
TCTGGTGGCGGGCGCTCTGGCTGCGACGGCGGCGGTGGGTTACGCCCAGATGAACGGTTATGCCCAGCAGGGTCTGCCCACCAGCAAGACGGCCCAGACGTTTTTGCAGGTCTACGATGCCCTGAACCAGCTGTACCTGACCAAGCCCGACGACGACAAGCTGCTGCGCCCAGACGATCTTCGTCTGCGAGACGGGTAGGTCGATCTCGATCGCCGTGCCGTTGGTCGCGGTGCCGCTGGTTGCGTAGTAGACGCTCCAAGTCGCGTCGTCCGGCGCGCCGTTGAACGCCATTTCGATCGCGACGTCGCCGGATGCCGTGAGTGCGGCCGCCGGCGTCACGAAGTGAAAGCGCTCGTCGTCCTTTTTCTTCGCGTCGCCGGAGTTCGGGTCGGCGCTGGTGTCGCTGCCCTGGAACTCGCCTTCTTCGATGTAATAATCATAAACCGTCTCTTGTTTTTGCTCTTTCCCGCACGCGAACGCGGCGAGCGAGAAGAGGACGGCTTGAAGTTTGGTTCCACTAAAACGCATGCGCTGTCTCCTGGGCAAATACCTGACGGAGTCCTCGGGCAATCCGCGCGAAAACTTGAGCGTAATGCCGGACTCTTGCGAGGACGCCCAAGCGAAGGCTCGCATTCCCGGTCGGACGGAGGTGAAACTCCCTCGTAGTTGCGGGTATTTACCAATAACGGACGGATTTTCCTGAAGTCCCGGCCGCCTCCAGCCGACAACAGGCCCGGCGGACCGGACCGCCTTAGCACCTAGAGGAATGCCATGCGTCTCGTACTTGGAACCTTTCTACTCGCCACGTTCGTCGCCGGCTGCGGCAGCATGGCCCCCAGCGGCGGCCGTGAAAAAGACAAAGAGCCGGCGTCCGAAGGCGAATCAGGGGACGCCGAAGCCACCGCCGACGATCCGAGTCGCGACGAAGCGCTGCTTGCCGAGCTGGAGACCGAGCCGGTCGCCGCCTGCCACGGAGCCGGCTATCTCTTCGAGCGCCGGAAACTCGGCTGCTCGGCGGAAATCCTGCTCTCCACTTCCTTTGATTGCGACCGCGCGGGAATTCGCGAGGCCTTCGCTGCCACGGGCTTCCAGATCGACGTGGTGCTCGACCAAGCGCTCGGCAAGGAAGGTTTCGCCGACGACCACGGCGACGGCTATTCCTTGGATCAGTGCGGCGAGACCGAAGACGGCCGTCGTTTCGTCCACTTCGTCAAACGCGGCGAGGACGGCAAGATCGTGGTCCGTGAGATCGAAGCGCACTTGTAACGATGTCCTGAAATAGGGGGACCCCCATCCCCCCAATTTTTGCACTGCCCCGCAAATCAGACTTTCACTGCCCCCTGAAGACCTCAGAATCTCAGCCGAAAAAACCGAAATTCACTTTTTTCTAAACCTGCCCCGCTGAACGTCCGAGTCCCCTCTTGAGTATTTTGACTCGCCCGTCAAAGTGCTCCCCCGCAAACCGGCTCCTGGAGGAAGACATCGTGCTCAAGACCACCTGCCTAGCGATCCTTGGCTTCTCTTTCGCTTCTTCCGCCGTCCTGGCGGCTCCCCGGGATCAAGCCTATACGATGTTCAACCGCCTGAACGGCGTGCCCCCTTCCGTCGCCAAGCTGGACGAGATGGAGGCCCTGATCACCGGTGGCGACATGAAGGGCGCTGCCCTCGCCGCGATCGACGACGCCCAGGGCATGTTCTACAACCTGACCCTCAAGAACGTCGTCTCGCGCTGGACCAACACCGACAAGTCGCCGCGCGTGCCTCTGAACGACTACACGGCGACGGTGATCGGCATGATCCGCGACGACGTCCCGTTCAACACGGTGCTTTCGGGCGACATCCTTTACACGAGCAACGTCGCGGGCGCGCCGGTCTACTCGCTGGCGAACAACGCGCACTACCAGTTCCTGGAAGACAACGGCACCGACCTGAAAGCCACGCTGGTGAAACGGCAGCAATCAGTCGTTTCGCCGCAGGTCCCCGCTGCCGCCGTCGCCGGCGTCATGACGACCCGCGGCTTCGCCGACGCCTACTACAAGGCCGGCACCAACCGCCGCGCCGTCGCCTTCACCATGAACAACTTCCTCTGCAAAGAGATGGAGCAGCTGGCCGACACGACCCGTCCCGACTTCCGCGTGCGCCGCGACGTGACGCGCGCTCCGGGCGGCGACTCGGCCCTCTTCCGCAACCGCTGCGCGGGCTGCCACGCCGGCATGGACGCCTTCGCCGGCGCCTTCGCCTTCTACGACTTCGACGACACCACGACCTCGCTCGTCTACACGCCGGGCGTCGTCCGCGGCAAGTACAACCGCAACATCTCCGAGTTCCCGGACGGCTTCGAGACGACCGACGACAGCTGGGTCAACAACTGGATCCAAGGCCAGAACGCGAAGATCGGCTGGGGCGGCGCCGGCGAAGGCAACGGCGCCGGATCCTGGGGCGAAGTGGTCGAGAACTCCGACGCCTTCGCGGGCTGCATGGCGAAGCACGCGGTCGAGGCGATGTGCCTCCACCCGGTCGCCAACGGCGGCGAACAGGACGCGGTCGATAAGGTCGCGGAGAACCTCAAAAAAGACAATTACAACATGAAGGGGGCCTTCGCCGAAGCCGCCGCTTTCTGCGCGCAGTGAACGGCGGCCGAGGTACCTGAGGCTTTAACGAACGATTTAGAGGAGACCCCTAGATGAAACTGAAACTCTCCACCCTTGCCGCCCTACTCGCCCTCACCACGGCGTGCGGCACCAACGAAGCGAAGAACAAGCGCTCGCTCGGCACGTCGGAAGACGGCCTGGACCCGCGCAAAGTCCACAGCGAAGACGGCACCGCGGCCAATTCGGGTGGCGAAGGCAAAGACGGCAAAGTCGATGAAACTGGCAACAAAGACGGCGAAGCCGACGCGGGCAACACCGACGGCGCGGAAGGCGGAGCGACCGACGGCGACGAGCTGCCGCCCGTCAACCAGGTCGTCGTCAAAGCGGGCCTGCGCAACTACGAGCAGATCAACGCCACCATGTCGACCCTCACTGGCGTGCCGCGCACCAACGCGACGGTCCGCACCGAGTTCGTGACCAACCTCTCGACTTCGCTGCCGACCGACAACGACGTCCGCGCCTTCCTCGGCTCGCAGCAGGTCGCGGTCTTCAAGCTGGCGGTCGAGTATTGCGACGCCCTGGTGAAAGACACCGCGGGCCGCGGCGCCGTGTTCGGCGTCTTCAACTTCGCCGCCACGCCGGCCGTCGCCTTCGACACCGCGGGCAAGGACGCGCTGGCCGACGCCCTCGTCACGAAGTTCTGGGGCAAAGGCCTCGCTTCGCTTCCCCCGCACGCCGAATCGGTGGACGCGGTGGTGGCCGTGATCGACAGCCTCCTGGTCGGCAAGAATCTGGCGACCGTGGCGGTGACGCCGGCGGTGGCGACCGCGGTCTGCACCGCGGCTCTCGCCTCCGCTCCGGTCACGATGTTCTAACCAACGAAACCTACTCTTTCTTACACATAGAGGGACGAACGATGAGCCGCAGAAATCACAAAACCGCCAAGGGTTACAACAACCACGGCACGCCGATGACCCGGCGCGACCTCCTGGCCCAGGGCGCACTGACCGGCGGCGCCTTCGCCGTCGTCCCGAGCATGCTCAGCATGTTCTCGAGCCAGGCACGCGGCGCCGAGCTCGTCTGCTCGACCAACGTCGAGGGCGCCGCCAAAATGGTCCCCTTCATCATCTTCGACCTCGCGGGCGGCGCGAACATCGCCGGCTCGAACGTCATGGTCGGCGGCCCGCAAGGCCAGAAAGATTACCTGTCGGATGCCGCTTACGGCACGATAGGCGTCGGCACCTCGGCGACTCCGGGCAAGGTCGCGCCGGACGAGTCCCTCGGCCTCGCCTTCAACGCGCGCAGCCAAATGCTCGCCGGAATCAAAGGCACTGCCGGCACGGCGATCGCCAACGTCGACGGCGCGCTGTTCTGCACCGCCTCGGGCGACGACACGCGGAACAACCCGCACAACCCGCTTTACTGGATCGCCAAAGCCGGCCTCGGCGGCGAGCTGGTGTCGCTGATCGGTACGGCCGACGGCGCCTCCGGCGGCAACGCGGCGGCCCCCGCCGCCTCGATCGACCCGTCGAAGCAGCCTTCTCGCATTTCGCGCCCGGCCGACGCCTTGGGCCTCGTCAACCCCGGCAAGCTCGCGACGCTTCTCGCCGCGGGTAGCACCCCGGCCGCCGCCTCCGCCGACGTCCAGAAGATCCTGAACGCCATCAAGACGATGAGCGAGTCGCGCCTCAAGATGTTCCAGCAGCAGGACGTCCCGACGCAGATCCAGGACCTCATCCGCTGCGGCTACATCAACAGCTCCGACTTCCTGAGCAAGTTCGCTCCGGACAACCTGGACCCGTCGAAGGACACGGCGATCACCAACGCCTTCACCCTCACCAACGCCCAGGAAGCGACCGCCGGCTCGATCGCGAAACTCGTGCTCGACGGCTACGCCGGCGCCGGCGTCGTCCAGATGGGCGGCTACGACTACCACGGCCAGGGCCGTCCGACGCAGGACGCGCAAGACCTTCTCGCCGGCCGCATGATCGGCAAAGTGCTGGCCGCTGCCGCGGCGAAGAACTCGCCCGTCATGATCTACGTTTACACCGACGGCGGCGTCTCGTCGGGCGGCGGCGACTCCGCCTCCGGCCTGCTCGCCTTCGCGAACGACGCCGGCGACCGCTCCTCGGCCTTCTCTCTCGTCTACAACCCGACCGCGCGCCCCGGCATCCGCGACGACCGTCGCCAGATCGGCAACTTCGGCGCCGGCGGCAGCGTCGACCAGGCCGCGAGCCCGATCTCGGCCAACGTCACAAACCTCGGCAAAGCCATCGTCGCCAACTACCTGGCGCTGCACGGCAAAGAAGCCGATCTCGAGAAAGTCGTCGGCGACAACCCGTTCGGCGCCGATCTCGAGAAAGTGCTCGCGTTCAAAAAGATCGTCTGAAGAGTTCGTCGAATCGTTCGTCAAACCTCTTAGAGAACAAGGTTTCGTCATGCAGTCCGCCACCCGCCTTTCCTATCGTTCCGTGCTGGCAGCACTCCTGCCGCTGGCGTTCGCGCTCGCCTGCTCCTCCGAAGAGCAGGATCCCGACGTGGTCAAAGTCGGCCTGAAACCGATCGACGTGCGCGAAACCGCCGTCGACCCGAACGCGGTCATTCCGACGACGGACGGCGGGGACGAGGGCACCGACGACACCGACGGCGTCGATCCGAACGCCAAGGACTCGCTCTCGCTATTCCGCCGCACGGTGTACCCGAAGGTGAAAGAATGGTGCGGCGGCGGGACCTGCCACTCGGGCGCCCAATCGCCGGTTTTCGCCGATCCGGACCCGATCAAGGCGCACGACTCCCTCCTCATCCAGCAGAAGGTGGACCTGGTGAATCCCGAGCTGTCGCGCATCGTCCGCCGCCAGCTGGACCTCGCCGACAAGCACAACTGCCCGTCCGACGAGATCTGTACCCAGCGCGGCAACGAGCTCCTCGCGGCGGTGACCGAGTGGAAGGAAAATCTGGAAACCGAAGGCCCCGGCCCGGTGGACGCCCCGAAAACCGGCCTGCATCTGCTGGCCGACGCCGCCAAGAAAACGGTTCCGGGGAACAATCCCCCCGGCGTCATCATGCTCGAGGCGGAGATGGGCACGCTGAAAGCCCCGTTCGCCATGGTGGACGTGGCGACTGCTTCCGGAGCCAAGGTCGTGGCCACGCCGGCCGGCGCCGGCTCGCAGGAAAACGTCGCGACCGCCACGGCAAGCGCCACTCTCGGCACCGTGGTTTACAACCTCGACATCAAAGAAGCCGGCACCTACCGCCTGCACGGTCTCGTGAACGGCCCGACCAACGCCACCAACGGCTTCTGGGTCAA
>JAYVBB010000313.1:0-5460 GCA_043750715.1 Pseudomonadota bacterium
GATCAAGATGACAGCCAAAAGCCTAGCCATTCTAACCCTATGTTTTCTCTGTCTGCTAGGGAGCCCTCTGGTTGCAGGAGAAACGGCGCCGGCCAGGCCCGAGCTGTCCGTCTCGGACCTCCTCAAAGCCTATCGAGAAAAAGCCACGCTCAAAGGATGGAAAAGTGACCTCGAAGCGAGGGCGACCGCCCAAAGCGCCGTCGATTCCCGTCTTTCACCCGGACCTTGGACATTGGGCCTGTCCGGAGAGCAAGGTTTGAAACCACGCTCCGCGCAGAAACTCGACCTGATCGCCAAGAAGAAAATCGCCTTCGGGACCGACAAAGAAGCGATCACGCGCCGTTACCAACGAGAAGCCGAGGCCGAGCTTTTGGCAAAGCAAAGCGAGGCACGCGACGCAGAACTCGAGGTCGCGAAACTGTTCGTCAAGCTACGAGAAAGACAAGAAGCCGTCGTGGTCAACACCGAAACATTGGCCGTCCTCGAACCTCTGGAAAAGAAAGCCGGAGCAGCCGTTCGGCTCGGCACACTTGGGGGCTTTTTCGCAACTCGCTTAAAGCTAACGGTCGACAGCGTTCGCTCGGACTTGATCCATGCCAAGAACGCCTACGCGTTCGAGGCCAAAACTCTCTCCGAAATTACCGGAGTATCGTTGTCTCAGGACGCGTCGGCAGTGAAGCTTATCGGGCGTGGTACACCGTCCATAGAGACGCCTCAGCTCTCAGAAAGCAACTACCTTCCCGCTGCTTCCAGTCGAGCTCGGCAAGAGGCACTTGCCGCTCAGGCGACCCAAATTGGCAGTGCTTGGGAAATCGAAGCAGGAATTGGAGCAACGCACGATTTTGACACCAATGAACGGGGGATTCTCTTTCAGCTCGATATCCCTCTCGGCACGGCGAGCGCTTCGCAATCGGAGGTTCAAGCATTGATGTCTGAGCAAACTTCTTTGAAGTCCGAGAATCAGTACGAGCTCGCCCGTGCGCAAGAACGCATCAAAGTTCTCAAGACGGACCTTGATCGCCTATCCGATGCGCTGAAAATTCAGGAGTCCCGTGTCGCGGACCTCGCTGCCTTTTTAGGCAAAGCTCAAAGAGCATTTCGTAGCGGACAGGGTGAAATCGGAGAGGTCATCGAAACGTCGGCCGAGCTCCATGAAGCTCGCGTCAAGCGAACGGAACTCCGCTCGGAGGCCGAGATAGCGTACCTGTCGCTTGACTATTTTGCCGGAGGAGACCTGCTATGAAATTCCGAATGCTCGCCTTTATACCTGCCCTCCTTTGCCAAGTTGCCGGTCTCGCGAGGGCGGACGAAAAAGTCTCGCCGAACGCGCTTTACTTCGTCGGCGACGGGGATTTGGCGGATTTCGCCATTGAGGTCAAAGGAGGCAAGGAGGCGGTTCTCTATTTGACGAAGAAGCCTACCAACGAGCCTCTTGTTGATGCGTCCGTCACTCTCCAGTCAGCCACGGGAGGGGGCGACATTAAATTCGAGGCGGTGAAGGATTCACCTGGCACCTACAAAGCAGTACTAAAGACGTCAACAGACCTTCCCGGTCAAATTATCATTCAAACCGCGACAGACACCGACGCCATCGAAACCCTGATACCGAAATACAAATCGTCCGGCGCTGTTCCATCAGCTCCCGTTCCTTCTACCCCGACTTCGGGCACCTCCGCGTCTCAACCGAAAATGATTGCGGTGGCATTCGGCGCCGGCGTCGCCGTCACGGGGTTGTTGGGTTTTGGGGCCTACCTCCTCATGCGTCGCCGCCGAGGCAGCAGCATGGGAATCCTCCTAGCAGGAATCGTTTCGCTTCCCGCATCCCTAGCCTCGAGACCTGCCTATGCTCATGGGGGGCACGACCACGGGGGGCCGTCTCTCGACAGCGAAGCGGACACGGGCGGTGACGTCGTCATGCCCAAAAAATCCCAACTCCTCATCGACCTTCGCACGATGCAGGCAAAGAAGGAGGAGGTGCCGGGCGTCATCAAGACTTACGGGCACATCATTCCAAAACCGCAGCTCGATGCCACGGTCACGGCACCTCAGGCTGGGTTTCTGCATGGTACGCAAGGTCTCTTACTCGGAACGAAAGTGCAACGCGGTCAGCTCCTGGGAACCCTTCAGGCCGTAGGGCAGATTCGGCTGGAATCGCCCATCGACGGGGAAATCTCGGAAATCGACGCCGTCGATGGCGCAAGGGTCGAGGCTGGCGGGAAACTCCTACGCGTCACCAACCTCTCGGTCTTGTGGGTCGACGCGGAAATGTTCGCCGCCCAGCTCGTTGAACTCAGCAATGTTACGGACGTCACAATTGCCGTCGAAGGAGTGACCGAGCCTATAAAGGCCCGTCTTCTAAATGCCGTGACTCCGGTGAGCGAGGAGACCCGTACGGCGAAGGTCTTCCTGGAATTGGTCAATCCGCCGCAGGCTCTTCGCATGGGCATGCTCGCAACCGTCGCCTTCGCCCTCCAACGCAAAACCCAGGCCATTCCCGTCCCGGCGTCCGCAATTCTAAACCGGGCAGGTGACCGCATCGTCTTCGTGCAGTTAGGACCCGAGACGTTCACGGCTCGGCAGGTGACGGTAGAAGACGGGCCCGTCGCCGGAACGGTGCTCATAACTCAAGGCGTCAACGACGGGGAGCGAGTCGTCATTTCCGGCAATTATCAGCTTCTAATGAAGGCGAAATAGCCGATGTTCAACAAAATCATCGCGTTTTCTCTCCGCAATCGCCTTTTGGTCGTTGCCTTCGCTTTGCTGATCACATTAGTCGGCGGGAAGACGATTCTCCAGATGCCGATCGACGTCTTCCCTGACCTCAACCGGCCCACCGTGACTATCATGACCGAGACCGAGGGGTTTGCTCCGGAAGAAGTGGAAACACTCATCACTCGACCCATCGAAATGAGCATGGCGGGCCTTGCTGGCGTGTCCCGCGTCCGCTCGACCAGCGGCATCGGCCTTTCTATCGTTTACGTAGAATTCGAGTGGGGGTCGTCCCTCCTTACCGACCGCCAGATGGTGTCGGAAAAGCTGACGACGCTACGCGAGAGTCTCCCGCCCATGGCGACTCCCGCGATCGGACCTATCACGAGCATTATGGGCGAGATCATGCTCGTCGGATTGACAAGCGACACGGTTCAGCCCATGGACCTGAGGACCCTAGCCGACTGGACTGTTAGGCCGCGCCTGCAATCGATTCCGGGCGTTGCCCAGGTCATCTCGATTGGCGGCGGAGTCAAGCAGTACCAAATCGAAGCGGACCCGCTGAAGTTGAAAGACTTCAACCTCACGTTCGCCGACGTGGTCGAAGCCGCAAAATCGGTCGGACGGAACACGACCGGCGGGTACGTCGAGGATGCTCACCAGGAGTATCTGATCCGCAACATCGGCAAGGTTCAAGGCGTGAAGGACATCGCCAAGACATCCGTCGCAGTCAGGGGCGGCGTGCCGGTTACTCTCGGCCAACTGGGTGTCGTCAAAGTCGGCACGCAAAACAAGCGAGGTGATGCCAGCGTCAACGGAACTCCCGGCGTCATTCTAAGCATCCAAAAGCAGCCCGGGTCGAATACCGTGCGTCTCACTAGAGAAATCGAAGTCGCGCTCAAAGAGTTCGAAAGGACTCTTCCGAAGGGCGTAAAGACCTTCGAGCTCTTCAAACAGGCGAACTTCATCGAGGCAGCGGTCACCAACGTCGAAGAAGCGCTGCGCGACGGAGCGGTGCTCGTCACCGTCATCCTTTTCCTCTTCCTGCTGAACTTCCGCACGACGATCATAACTCTGACCGCGATTCCCCTGTCATTCGTCGTTACGGCGTTAGTCTTAGACGCCTTCGGCATCTCCATAAACACCATGACCTTGGGGGGACTTGCCGTCGCCATCGGTGCCCTGGTGGACGACGCCATCGTCGACGTCGAAAACGTGTTCCGCCGCTTACGAGAAGCCCGGGCCAAGGGGGGCGAAACGTCGTTCTTAAAGGTAATCTTTACCGCTTCCTCCGAAGTCAGAAACTCGATCGTCATCGCGACGCTGATCGTCATCCTGGTTTTCCTGCCGCTGTTTTCGATGGGAGGAATTGAAGGCAGACTGTTTGTGCCACTAGGAATCGCTTTCGTGGTTTCGATCCTGGCTTCGCTGCTGGTTTCCCTGACCGTCACGCCGGTGCTTTGCTCTTACCTCCTGCCAAATGCCAAGGCCACGGCTTCGCACGACGACGGGCCGTTCGTCAGATGGTTGAAACGCGCCGATCTCAAACTTTTGCACGTTTCCCTCGATCGATCGAAACTCATCGTGGCACTTTGTGTTCTAGGGGTCATTGGGTCTGCGGTAGGCGTGGGCTTCATGGGCAGGGAATTCTTACCACCCTTCAACGAGGGGACGGCGACGATCAGCCTTATGGCCTTCCCGGGCACGAGTCTTACCGAATCGAACCGCCTCGGGACCATCGCGGAAAAACAACTGCTCAAAGTGCCGGAGGTCCTCTCCGTTGGCCGCCGGACCGGACGTGCGGAGCAAGACGAGCATGCAGAGGGTGTCCACTCCTCGGAAATCGACGTCGACCTCAAGCAGTCGAAAAGATCCCGCCAAGAAGTGTTGACGGAAATTCGGGAAAATTTAGCTGAAATTCCCGGAGTAATTGCTGGAATCGGGCAGCCCATCTCCCACAGACTGGATCACCTTCTCAGTGGCGTTCGGGCTCAAATCGCGATCAAGATCTTTGGCCCCGACCTCGGGACGATTCGCGGCCTTGCCGCCGAGGTGAACGGTGCGCTGCAAGGAATTCCCGGACTCGTCGACTTGCAGATCGAACGAACCGTACTGATCCCGCAAGTCCAAATCATCCCAGACAATGACAAGGCCAGCCTCTATGGGCTCCGGCCTGGGGATCTGACCGAAACCTTGGAGTCCTCCCTATTGGGTCATATCGCAGGCCAAATCTTGGAAGGCGACCGCACGATCAACCTCCTCGTACGCGTCGATCCTGCCTACCGTTCCGAGCCCAAGATGATGGAACAGCTGCTTATCGACACACCCGTCAACGTCAAGATTCCCTTGAAGACCGTCGCAACGGTTCAAGTCAGTCAAGGTCCAAACCAAGTCAATCGTGAAAACGGTCAACGCCGGATCGTGGTTTCGGCGAATACCGAAGGCCGGGACTTGGGCTCAGTCGTCGAAGACGTCGAAAGGACGCTGGCTTCCCGCATCAAGCTTCCGGAAGGATATTTCATCGAGCTCGGAGGCCAGTTCGAAAGTCAGGTCAGCGCGACGAAAACCATCGCGGCGCTATCGATCATTTCGCTCCTTGCCATCGCACTCGTCCTTTACGCCTACTTCGGATCTTGGATGATTGCTTTCCAAATCATGCTGAACATCCCTCTTGCTCTCATTGGCAGCGTGATAGCCGTTTATCTTTCCGGCGGCACCTTTTCGATCGCCACGCTGGTCGGCTTCAGATCG
>JAYVBB010000314.1:0-2299 GCA_043750715.1 Pseudomonadota bacterium
GGAAAATCCCCGCCCGTCGTGTTTCCCCGAATGAAAAAACCGGCTCAGTAGTTGATCACCAGCTTGCCGTTGAGCTTGCCCCGCGGGAGCCAGCTGCGATAGGGTCGCTGCGACGTCGAATCCCTTGAGCTCGCCGGTGACCGAGAGGCCTCCCGCCGTCGTGTCGTCGCGAGCTAAGACAGCGCGCGGGATGCTTGCGAAGAACGTCAGATGGCCGCCGTCGCTGAGAGTCAGACCGCCCCGGGCATTGACGGTCGACGAGAACAAAAACGAGCCTAGGTGGATTTCCGCGACGCCGCCGCGCGGCAGACTGTCGCCGAACCCCGTGACGGTCATGTCGGTGATTTCGATGGTCCCAAGACCGGCAAGCCTGACTCCGCCGTTCGCGATCGACCCCTTGAGGCCAAGTCTTGCCAGCGCCGGATCGACAAAACCTTGGAGCATCGAGCGAAAGCCGTCCGCTCCGACCAGCAGTCCCGCGACGACGCGGAGCCCGGCCATGACGACGACGAGCACCAGCAGAACTCCGATCAGCTTTCGGGCGATTTTCATACGAGCTCCACTAGTAGATCCCCGCCTTCGACCATGTCACCGGCGCCGGCGGTGATCTTTTCGACCTTCCCCGAAGACTTGGCGGTGATCACGTATTCCATTTTCATCGACTCGGTGACCAGGAGCGTGTCGCCCGCTTTGACCGTCTGACCGGGCTTCACCATGACGGTCAACACTTTGCCGGGCATCGCGGCGCCGACATGGCGGTCGGACAGCGGATCGGCCTTGGGACGCGACGAAGTAGTCGCCGTCGCAGCGGCGTCCTTGATCTCGACGGCGCGCGGGAATCCATTCAAGTCGTAGAAAATCGTCCGCGTCCCCGTCTTGTCGGGCTCCGAGATGCCCGACAGCGAGATGACCAGCGTCTTTCCCGGCTCTAGATCGGTCTCGATCTCGGCGCCTTGGCGAAGGCCGTAGAAAAAGACCGGCGTCGTCAGATTCGTCAGGTCGCCGAACGATTCGCGGTGCTTGATGTAGTCGAGGAAGACCTTCGGGTAGAGCCGGTAACTCAGGACTTCGTCGTCCCGCACGGGGCGGGCGAGCTTTTTTTCGAGCTCGGCCCGGACCTGGGTGAAGCTGTCCGCTTCGCTGACGACCGGTGGCGCAGGAGGCGGCGCGTCGTCGCCCAGCACCAGAGCGCGCACGTCCTTGGGGAAGCCGCCGTAGGGCTCGCCCATGTGGCCTTTGAAAAAGCTGACGACGGAGTCGGGATAGTCGAGCTTGGGTTTCCGGGCCTTGTAAGTCGCGCCGGTGAGGTTGTGTTTTTGGAGAAGCAGCGCCATGTCGCCGACGACTTTGGAGGACGGCGTCACCTTGACGATGTTGCCGAAGAGTTCGTTCACTTCCTTGTAGCGCTTCGTCAGCTCGTGGAATTCCTTGGCCGAGACGCCGACTTTCCGGGCCTGCTCGAACAGGTTGGAGTATTGGCCTCCCGGGATCTCGTGCTCGTACACGTCGGTCGACGTCGCGCGGATTCCCGGGTCGAAGTCCTGGTACATGCTCCGCACGCCTTCCCAGTAGAAGGCTAGCTCGTCGAGCACTTTTAGCGGCACTTCCGGGCAGCGGGCGTCGCCGCCCATCGCCGCGACCATGGCGTTGATGCTCGGCTGGGACGTCAGTCCCGCCATCGAGCTGATGGCGCCGTCCACGATGTGGCATCCCGCTTTGGCGGCCTCGAGCAAGGTCGCGACCCCGGCTCCCGAGGTGTCGTGCATGTGCAAATGGATGGGGAGGTCGACGGTTTCCCGGAGCGCTTTGATCAGCACCTCGGCGGCCTTGGGCCTGAGCAGCCCCGCCATGTCCTTGATGCAGAGAATGTCGGCGCCCATCGCTTTGAGCTCTTTGGCGACGTTCAGGTAGTAGGCGAGCGTGTACTTCGTCTCCGACGGCGAGACGACGTTGCCGGTGTAGCAGACGCAGACCTCGGCGATGGCGCCGTGCTTCTTCACTTCCTCGATCGCAATGCGCATCTTGTCGGGCTGATTGAGGCAATCGAAGATCCGGAAGATGTCGAGGCCCGACTGGACCGTTTGCTTGATGAAATCCCGGATCACCCACGCCGGGTAGTTGGTGTAGCCGACGGCGTTGTCGCCGCGCAGCAGCATCTGCAACAGAGCGTTCGGGATCGCTTCGCGGACCTCCGCCAGGCGTTCCCACGGGTCTTCTTTGAGAAACCGGAGGCAGGTGTCGAACGTCGCGCCGCCCCACACTTCCAGCGAGAAGAAGCGATGGCCGTACTGACGGTAGA
>JAYVBB010000315.1:0-2170 GCA_043750715.1 Pseudomonadota bacterium
AATGCGGCTTGATCTGGCGGGATACGGCGTGCTGCTGGCGGCGGGACTGGGGACGGCCTATTGGGCTTCCCTCCCTCAAGCGGAAGGCGACGCGGACAAGGTGTCGATCTATTCCGTCGACCCGAAGGCCGTGACCGAGGTCGATTTCACGACGAAGGAAGTGACCGTCACGGCGACCCGCCGGGACGACTCCCGCTTCTGGGTCGATCACACCAAGACGGAGACGCCGCCGCCTGTGCCGGTGCCCGAGCCGAAGAAAGACGACAAAGCGCCCACTCCGCCTCCGGCCCCCGTGGCCGCCGAGCCGAAGGTCACGAAAGAACGCTTCCTCGCGAACGAAAAGATGGACGAGCTCTTAAAGAGCCTCTCGCCTCTCAAGGCCGTCCGCGTCATCGGCAAAGTCGACGACGGCAGCATCAAGGACTTCTTCGGAGACGAAGGGGCGAAAGACAAGGTCTCGTTCAAGAGCACGGACGGCAAAGAGTACACGCTGCTTCTGGGAAAGAAGAGCTACGGAAGCAAGAACCGCTTCGCCATGGAAGTGAACTCCGACGGCAGTAAAGGCCGCGTCGTGTTGGTAGAAGACTCCGCGTTCGAAAACCTGGAGCGCGCCCCGCAACGCATGTACGAAAGGAAGCTCGTCAGCTTCGAGCTCGCCGACGTCTCCAAAGCCGAAGTGCGGGCCCAGGACAAGACGAAGAAGTTGGCCCACACACAGCGGAACAAAGACGGCGAGCTGCTTTGGACCGACGACGAAGAGAACGCCCAGCCGAAGCCCAATTTCGACAGCTGGATGGACAAGATCAGCAAGCTCCGCCTCACCGGCTACGCCGAAGCCGCCGACGAAGAGACCGTCAAGACGCTCAAGCCCTTTCTCGAAGTGGCGTTCGAGAAGGACGGCAAGGTCCTCGACACTCTGGTGTTCAAGAAGGCGCCGGGCGAGAAGCCCACGTACTGGGTTTACAGCGACTTCCTGAAGGCGCACGTCAAGGTCGGTCAGCCCCGGGTGGAGCCGATCGAGAAGGACGTTGCGAGCATTCTGTCGGACGCGAAAAGCTAGCAGCCCTGATTGAAGCCACCGGTAGCTGAACCGCCGTTGCCGGCGCCGCCGGCTACTTGGCAGGGATCGGCGACCGTGGAGCCGCCAGCGAAGTCGAGCTTGATGATGCCTCCGCCGCCGCCGCCGCCATAGGTGGCGCCGCAGGATCCGGAGCCGCCGTTTGCCGAGAACGTGACGCCCGCCGGAATCGTGCTGGTCAGCGCGGTCTTGATGAAAATCGCGCCGCCCGAGCCGCCACCGCCGCAAAGAGTGGATCCGGCACTGCCGTCAGTGCCATTGGCTAAGATCGAGGTGTTGGCGACCATTGACAGAAAGTCGACGTCCAATTTAATCAGGCCCCCGCCCGCACCCCCGTTGGATCCGGTCTCGTTGGCACCGCCTCCGCCCGAGCCCGCCGTGAACATCAGGCTTGGAACGACGCCGTAGGCGGCGCCCGCTCCCCCGCCATTGGCGCCACTTCCCGCCGCGCCTGGCCCCGCATGACCTGCGCCACCACCACCGCTGAGGGCGCCACTTTTGAGACCTTTGCCAGGTCCGAAACCATCGGTAAGCATTGGACCGCCGCCTTGACCGCCCTTTTCTCCCAAACCGGACTGGTTCAGCGAGGCGTAGTTAGTAAAGGTCAGCGTTTCAATGCGAGCCGTCGAATTGGCGTAACCGAGGAATACGTGGGAGTCGTCGAGATACACGGTTTTATAGAAAGTCTCGGATAGGTCTAGCATCGTCCGGGCATTTGCCCCGTGGGCGTTCAAGGCGCCTATGACACTGAGAAAGCGATCATTCCCGAACTGCATGAATTTGGTGCCCGTTGCGCCATACCGCGCCGGCGAGAAGGAGTTACCGCCAAGGACGACAACGTTGGCAGGGGCGGAAGAGTCGACACAGTCGGCAACGACTGTCGAGGTGCATTTGATGACGATCCGGCCGCCGCCGCCGCCGCCGCCGGCGAAACCGGTTCCCAAGCCGTCACCACCGATTGCCTCAAGTTGGGTACTGGCGCCGATCGAGAGATTGTAGGCTTCCAAAATAATGCTGCCTCCGGCACCGCCGGCGTCGTCCATGGCGCTGCCCTGGTTCCCGTTCGCCTTGAGAGTTCCTCCCACATTGAGA
>JAYVBB010000316.1:0-6688 GCA_043750715.1 Pseudomonadota bacterium
GTGAGCTGCGACGTGGGCAGCTCGATCACGATGGAGAGCACGTTCGATCCCTTGAGTGCATCAACGGCGGCCGCAGTCGAGCGGAAGGTGGTCGCGGTCGGCGAATCCGGGATCTGCGTCGAGGGCTCCGCCCAGTCGATCAGGAACTCGACCGTGCCCGTCGAATCGTAGCCCACCGCCTTCGCCAGACTGACGGCGGCGTCGTGGAGCGCCTTCCGCGTCGGATCGGTCAACTGGATCGCCGGAGCTTCTTCGATGATTTTCTGGTGGCGGCGCTGCACCGAACAGTCGCGGTCACCGATCGCGTAAGCGTTGCCGTACTTGTCGGCGAGGATCTGCACTTCGACGTGGCGCGGCGACGTCAGATATTGCTCGCAGATGAGCGCGCCGTCACCGAACGAATTGATGGCTTCCGACCGGGCACGCAGGGCCGCGGCGCGCAGTTCGTCTTTTTTCTGGATCAGGCGCATGCCTTTGCCGCCGCCACCGAGCGCTGCTTTGATCAGGAGCGGATAGCCCGCGGCATCGGCGAATTTCTCGAGGACCGAGAAGTCCCCCTTCTCTGTTTCCGGCACCGGAAATCCCGAGAGGCCCTTCACGACCGGAACCTTCGCCTTTTCGGCATGGTCGCGGGCCGTCGCTTTGCTTGCCATGCCGTCGATGGCTCTCGGGTTCGGCCCGATCCAGAGCAGACCGGCTTTTTCGACGGCCGCGGCAAACCCGGCGTTTTCCGACAGGAAACCGAACCCCGGATGCAGGCAGTCGGCGCCGGCTTCGAGTGCCAGGCGTACGATCCGCGCCGCGTCGAGGTAGACGGCCGACGACTCTTCGTCGATTTTCACGAAATGCGTGACGACGTCGGCGAGGTATCCCGGAGGAGTCGCGCGGTCGGTCAGCGCCACCGATTCGATGCCGAGGCGTTTGGCCGTCGTCGCGATGCGGCGGGCGATCTCCCCGCGGTTGGCGATGAACAGACGCTTCAGCTTCAACTTAGGCGCGGCCATCGAGGCTCCAGTCCGCGGGCAGCGTCTTGACCCAAGGCGCGGGACGCTTGTCGAAAAAAGAGGCGAGTCCCGCCTGCCCCGCGGCCGACGTTCTGAGCTGGGCGATGCCTTCCGCGGTGTGCGGCCCCTGCTTGAAGCTTTCCGAGGTGACGCGGTGCAGCAGTTCCTTCAACGTGGCCTGCGCTTCCGGCGAACCGGAAAGCATGCCGTCGAGTTCTTCACGGATCGCAGCCTGAAGTTCGTACTCCGGCGCAACGCGCTGCACGAGCCCGAAAGCCAAGGCTTCCGCGGATGTGAAGAGCCGTCCGGTCAGGGCATGCCGGCGCAGCTGCCCCGGCTGCATTTTGCGAGCGAGGTAGGGCAGGATCACGGCCGGCATCAGGCCGAGTTTGATTTCGGAAAGGCAGAACTTGGCGTTCTCCGCCGCCAAGGCGACGTCGCAGCAAGCCGCGAGTCCCACGGCGCCGCCGAAGGCAGAGCCCGTGATGACGCCAAGGGTCGGCACCGGGAGATGGCAGAGCGACTCGAAGAGCCCGATCAAGGACTTCGCGTCTTTGACGTTGTCGTCGAGCGAAAGCTTGGCCGACGCTTTCATCCAGGCGAGGTCCGCGCCGGCCGAGAAATGCTTGCCCTTGCCGCGGAGCACCAGCGCCCGGCAGTCCTTGGTCCGCCCCACCGTCTGCAGGTGCGCGGTCAATTCCCTGATGACGGCGTCGTTGAACGAGTTGGCCGCATCGGGTCGGTTCAGCGACAGGACGGCGATGCGTTCGGCGGTCCAGCTGAGCTCGGTCGCCGCGGTCACGGACGGCCTCCGGCCTTCTTCACGTCGTCCAGCACGTCTTTCGGAATCTGCACTTTTTGGCGAAGCAGGGCCTGGGCGAAGGTCTTGCCCTGCGCGTCGGCCCTCAGCGTCATGGTGCCGCCGCCGCCGAGCGAATTTTCGAGCAGGAAGTTGAAGCCCGACATGTTGTCCAACCGGTAGCGGAGGACGCGGCCGTGGCAGAGCTCCTGGAAGAGGTCCTTCATGCGTTGCGCCGTCAGGTAGCCGTCGAGGAACTCGAGGGCTTTCTTGCTGCGCGCCATGACCCCGACGTTCGCCGTGTCGCCCTTGTCTCCGCTGCGCGCGAGACAGATTTCGTAGAGAGGCGTGCCCGCCGCCGAGTCGGCGGCCGCTTCCGCGGCCGAACGCGAGGGTTTGTGGCTGATCTGGGCTTCCGTCTCTTTCGGAGCGTAGCTTCCGGTCCGCGTCGATTCGCAGTCTTTGACGTCGCTATAGCCGTGGTTGAACTGCGCGATCATCGGATGGATCGCCGTCTTCGGCATCAGCGCCGGCCAGTAGCTGACGATGTCTTGAATTTTCGGTACGCCGCCGAGGATGGTCACTCCGGGAGGACCGCCGAGAATGATCGAAGGCACGACTTTGGCGAACTTTTTCAGCTTTTTCTGGTCGTAGTCCCGCGCGCCGACGCGCATGATGATCTCGTTGGCTTCTTCCGCGTGACCCATGCTCCGGTGGAACGCGTTCAAGCCGAAGAACTCGGTTTCCGTCTCGATGAAGTTCTTGCCGGCGCGGCTCCAAAAGACTTCGGCGAAGGCTTCGGCTTTGCGGCGGGCGTTGGGGCCGGAGATGGCGACCTCGCCGACGCACTTGAAGCCGTCGCTGTAGGCCATCGACACTTTGTAGGAATTGGTCGGCTCGTAGCCCTTCACCCCGCTGATGCGGACGCGGTCCGGGCCGTCAGCCGCGAGCTGGATGGTCGAAAAGTCGGAGACGACGTCGGGCGTGATGTAGGCCTTGGGGCTCCCCATCTCGTAGAAGAGCTGCTCGCGCACCGTGTCGAGCGACACCAGGCCGCCGGTGCCCGGGTGTTTGGTCACGACGAAGGTGCCGTCTGCGTTCACTTCGACGATCGGATATCCGATGTTCTTGTAGGTCGGGACCAGGTGCCAGTCGGAGAAGTTGCCTCCGGTCGCCTGGCTGCCGCACTCGATGATGTGGCCGGCGACGATGCCCGAGGCGAGCTTGTCCCAGTCTTCGAGGCTCCAGCCGAACTCGTGGACCATGGCGCCGACGGTGATGCCCGTGTCGGTGACCCGTCCCGTGATGACGATGTCCGGATCCCATTTCAGGGCTTCCGCGACGGGCGCGGCGCCGAAATAGACGTTGGCTGCCTCGATCCTTTTTTCGATCTCGGTGAAGGGTCGGCCGGTCTCCATGTTGGCGAAGGCACAGCCTTTCGCCCGTAGCTCGCCGAGCTTGCCGAGGATGTCGTCGCCGTACACGACGGCAATCTTTGGTTTCAGGCCCAGGCGTTGGGCCATCACGTGGATCGCTTCGCTGCACGCTTCGGGATTGATCCCGCCGGCGTTCGTGATGATCTTGGTCTTGTCTTTCAGGAGCTTCGGCAGGACGCGCTCGAGCATGCCGATGAAGTCGCGCGCGTAGCCCGCTTCCGGGTCGCGGCTTTTTTGCTTTTGCATGATCGACATGGTGATTTCGGCGAGGAAGTCCATCGACACGTAGTCGAGGCGGCCGCCGTTGATTTGGCGTTCCAGCGCTTCCGGGTCGTCCCCCCAGTAGCCGCTCGCGTTGCCGATTCGGATCAAGCTCTTATTGGTCATGCTGTCCTCGTCACATCCGGAAGATGCCGAACCGGGTATCTTCCCAGTCGTGGTGCAGGGTCGAAGCGAGCGCCATGGCGAGCACGTCGCGGGTTTTCGTCGGATCGATGATGCCGTCGTCCCAAAGCCGCGCGGACGCATAGTACGCGGAGCTTTCCGTCTCGTACTTCGCCAGGATCGGGTCCTTGAGCTTCTTCACCTCTTCTGCGGTCATTTTCTGACCCTGGCGGAGCATTTGCTGCTCCTTGACGGTGGCCAGCACGTTGGCTGCCTGCTCGCCGCCCATCACCGAGATGCGGGCGTTCGGCCACATGAAGAGGTAGCGGGGGTCGTAGGCGCGACCACACATCCCGTAGTTGCCCGCCCCGTAGCTGCCGCCGACGACGAGCGTCAGCTTCGGCACGCGGGCGTTCGCCACGGCGTGGACGAGCTTCGCGCCGTCCTTCGCGATGCCCCGGTGCTCGTACTGCTTGCCGACGATGAAGCCGGTGATGTTCTGGAGGAAGAGCAGCGGCACGCGTTCCTGGGTGCAGAGCTCGATGAAGTGGGAGCCCTTGAGCGCGCTTTCCGAGAACAGCACGCCGTTGTTGGCGATGATCCCGACGGGCATGCCTTTGATGTGCGCGAATCCCGTGACGAGAGTCGTCGCGTAGTTGCGTTTGAACTCGAAGAACTCGGAGCCGTCGACGACGCGGGCGATTATCTCGCGGGCGTCGAAGAATTTCCTCGCGTCCAGCGGCAGCACGCCTAGGAGCTCGGACGGGTCGTAAGCCGGCGGCTCCGGCTCGCGGAGCTTCACGGACGCCTGCTTCGCCTTGCCTAGGTATGCGATCACGTCGCGGAGGATCGCCACCGCGTGACCGTCGTTTTCCGCCATGTGGTCGGAGACGCCGCTGATCGACGTGTGGACCTCGGCTCCGCCGAGCTCTTCCGCGGACACGTCCTCGCCCGTTGCTGCCTTGACCAGCGGCGGGCCGCCGAGGAAGATCGTGCCGGTGCCGCGCACGATCACGCTCTGGTCGGACATCGCCGGGATATAGGCGCCACCCGCGGTGCAGAACCCGTGCACGGACGAGATCTGGGGAATGCCCATCGCGCTCATGCGCGCCTGATTGTAGAAAATGCGCCCGAAATCGTCCTTGTCCGGGAACACCTCGGCCTGCATCGGCAGGAAGGCGCCGCCGGAATCGACGAGGTAAATGCATGGCAGGCGATTGCGCTCGGCGATCTCCTGCGCCCTGAGATGCTTCTTCACGGTGATCGGGTAGTACGTCCCGCCCTTCACCGTCTGGTCGTTGGCAACTATGAGGCAGGTGCGCCCCGAAACCTGGCCGATGCCGGTGACGATGCCGCCCGACGGCACCTGGTCTTCATAGAGGCCTTCGCCGGCTAGCTGCGACAGCTCGAGGAATTCGGTGCCCTGGTCGATGAGCGCGCCGATGCGCTCGCGTGCCAGCATCTTGCCTTGGTTCTTCTGGTAGTCGGCGGCCTTGGCGCCGCCTCCGGTGGCCGCCGCCGTCAGCCGGGCGTTCAGCTCGGCCACGGCTTTCGCGTGAAACTCCTGGTTGGCCAGGAAGTCTTTGCTCGTCGGACTGATCGTACTGGTGAGCTTCATGATTCGACCGTAAAGGGTTTCATGCCGGACCACTGCGTGAACCTCTCGGGATGCTGCGCCATGAGGTTTTTGAGCACGCCGACCGTGACCTTGACGTCGCCTACGGAACGGTGCCGCGCCTCGAAGGTCAGTCCGTAGTGGCGGGCGATCGTATCCAACTTCTTGTTTTCGAGACCCGGCAGGAGCTCTCGGGCCATCTTGAGCGTACAGAACGTCGGCCATTCGAGGTCGATGCCGACGCGCGAGCAGGCGGCGCGCACCATCGACAGGTCGAATTCCGCGTTGTGCGCGACGAGCACGCCACCCTCGATGAACTCGAGGAATTGCGGCAGCACCGTCTCGATCGAGGGCTGGCCTTCCAGCATGTCCTGGGTGATGCCCGTGATCTTGATGATGTCGTCGGTCAGCTCGATGTCGGCCTTCACCAAAGTCGAGAACTGGGCGACGGGCTGCATACCCTTGAGCTTGATGGCGCCGATCTCGATGATGCGGTCGACGTCGGAGTCGAGGCCGGTCGTTTCCAAGTCGAAGACGACCAGCGTCGCGTCGCTCATCGCGTAGCTCGGCTCGGGAAGAAAGCGCTTCACCCGCCTGAGCGTCAGAACGGAATCCCGGTCCTGGGACAGGGTGGTGTCCAAAGCCGGAAACAAGACGTCCTGGAACATGGAATAGCCAAGCTGGCCGGTCATCCGCCCTCTGCCTCAAGTCTAACGGTGAGCTTCAAGGTTTTAGCGGATTTGCCGCGGAGGGACCAGTGCAATTGTCTAATTTAACTACCAGATATTACTGGAGCGAGGCCTGTCGGACCTCCATACAGCTGCTTCGGGAGGGTGGATACGGCAGGACCAGCCCCAAAGCCCAAGAGAGATTGGTCTTTCCCGTGGCCCCTAGGCGCGCGTTGGCGACCGGACGCGCAAGGCACACGAGTCGGGTCATGGGGTTAGCCGCGCGCTTTGCACGGCACGTTCGCTGCATTGACTAAGCAAACGTCCATCGAAACTTTTTTGGAGGAAGACCATGCGCCCCATAGGTATCGCCCTGGTCCTGATGATCGTGACCCTCGTAGGCTGCCGCCCTGCGGAGGATTCCGGCACGAAGTCTCTCGACGCTCTGGCAGGCGTCGAAAAGAGCAAGATCGCCTGCAGCGGCTCGTTCGTCACGCCGTTCGACTTCCCCGGCGCCTTGGGCGCCCGCGCCAACCGCCAGATCACGTTTCCGAAAGCCGTCGAGGCCGACGTCAAGAAAGCCTTCACGTCCGTGCCGCCCGGTCTCAGCCGCGCCGTTCTGCTCCTCGGTTACGACATCCTCTACACCAATGATCCTGCCAAAGCCTGCAAAGGCGTACGCGCCGGAGCCTTCAAGCAAGCGCTCGGCTGCGCGCGCATCACCAAGGTCCCGACCAGTGGCGGCGACGCCGAGCGCGTTCAGTTGGTCATGAGCGCCAAGC
>JAYVBB010000317.1:0-2369 GCA_043750715.1 Pseudomonadota bacterium
GCGGCCCGCTCGAGTTCACCGCGGACTACAAAATGCGTCCCGTCGACGTCATCATCATCCGTGACGGCGCGAGCCGCAGCAACCCGGTGTTCCAACGCCTTTCGGACGCCGTGCCCACGCTGGCGTCGAAACTCTGGAACTTGGCCAGCACGGTCGGTAGCGTCCACGTCGGCGTCGTCGATCAGGTGATCTTCGACGCCCAGGTCCCGGCCCAGATCGCTCCCGACACGACGACGCCGCTCGTCGATCCTGACCATAAAGATGCGCCGGCCCTCCTAGGCGAAACCCTTGCTCCCGAAGAGTTCGCCGCGGCGCTGAAGTCTCGCATCGACATGGCGGGCAACCGTGGCGGCAACCCGATGCCGGCGTCGATGATCTTGGCGCTGCTCGCGGAAGGCAAGAAAGACAAAGGCAGAAAGACCATCGGCCTGCTCCGTCCCGACGCCTTCTGGTCGATTCTTTACATCAGCCAAGCGGTCAACCCGACGGACCCTCTCGACGACCGCGACGTCGCCGAAGCTCTCAAAGACCGCATCGGCAGCGTCGCCATTTCGACGATCGCCCCCGAGAAGGCCGGCTGCGTGATCGCGGACACGATTCCCGAGCAGAGAACCGCCGCCGAAGGCACGAGCCAAAGAAACCTAGAGATCAAAATGCAGGAAGCGACCGGAGGCATCTTCGGCTCCATCTGCGGCAGCGAATTCGTTTCCTTCGTCGACTCGTTCGTCAACAACGCCACCGGCACGGCCTACTTCCCCGTCACGCTTCCTAAAGCGGTCCTGCCGGAAACGATCAAGATCACCGCCTCCGGCGTCGTCGTGAAAGAATTCCGCTACCAGCCGGGCTCAAAAATCCTCGAAGTCTCGACCAAGATCAAGCCGGGCACCAAGTTCATCGTCGATGCGACCGCGGAAGGCGAAACTCCCGCTGTCGTCGTCGGCTCGGATCCGGGTGACGACGTGCCGAAGCCGGGCGTCGACAAGCTGCCTCCGGACCAGGAAGCGTTCCTGAAAGACATTCAGCCCGTGTTCCAGAGAAACTGCGCCAGCTGCCACAACGGTCGCCCTTTCAACACCAACGGCGGCTTCGCCAGCGCCAAATCGTATCGCGACGAGATCGCCCGCCGCATCGCCCTTCCGGACACCGAGAAGGACCACATGCCGCCGAAGCCGGCGGTAGTTCCTGCCGCCGACCTGGACGTGCTCACGAAGTGGACCAAACCGTAACAGCCCCCTGGGCCAGTGAATAGAGGACGAAAGCATGGCTTTCCTGTCTTACATCAAAGCCGCTCGCGCCCTGGCCTTGGCCGGGACCGCCCTGGCCCTGGCCAGCTGCGGCGCCGTGACCCCGCACACGACTAAAGAAAGCAAACGCGACGGCTCGGCCCTGCAAGACCCCGCGGATCCCCACGCCGGCGTTCCGGCCGCGACGAAAGACGAAGCCGCTGCCACCGTCGCGCCGGCCAAAGACGAGGCTCCGAAAGCCGCCACCTGCACGCAGAAGAAGCCCGCGACCGAATTCGTCGCCTCGCTGACCCATGACCTCTACCGCCGCGGCCCGACCGAAGCCGAACTCAAGATGGCCGCCGACCCGTCTTTCGACACCGAAAAAATGGTCGACTGGGCTCTCGTACAACCCGAGTACGAAACGGGCATCGCCTACTTCGTCTCGAACCTGCTGCGCATCGAGCAGAACCTCACCATCGATGCGGGCGAGCGCGACCAGGACGTCATCGCGATGACGAACGACCTCAAACAGGAGCCGGTCGTCTTCGTCCAGCGCAACAAAGACAAGCCCTGGCCGGAAATGTTTACCTCGCGCGACATCTACTGCACCTCGCGCACGGCGTCGCTCTACAACTTCCCGGTCGACCGCAACATCCAAGGCTTCGTTCCCTGCAAAATGCAGGCGGAGCGCGCCGGTCTCATGGGCCTGGTCAGCGTTCTTAGAGGCTTCAAGAGCGCGTTCTACACGACCAACAGCAACCGTCACCGCGTTACCATGGCACTTTACCTGACGAAGGGCATCCAGTTGGCTGCCAAGACCGACGGTCCTACCGGCGAAGGCCGCCCCAAGCCGCTGGCTGCCTGCGTCCCCCAAGTCGACAACCGCATCAGCTCGTCCGGCCTGATCTTCGGCACCGCCGCCGTGCCGAAAGCCGGCGCCGTTTGCGCGAGCTGCCACAGCTCGTACCTTGCACCCCTCGAAGCCGCCTTCCTGCGCTTCGACATGGACGGCAAGATCATGAACGTCAGCGACGTCGACAAGCCCAACAACAACATGCTCGAAGGCATCAGCAAGGACGAGCTGAAGCGCATTTTGATGCACGGCAACGACTCCTGCTGGTCGCCCGACGATCCGGAAGCTCC
>JAYVBB010000318.1:0-3370 GCA_043750715.1 Pseudomonadota bacterium
CCGGACCGTCGAGGGCCTGGCCGCAGGATTTCCCCGTCCTTAAGCCGGCTTATTGATCAGCGGCGCGAGTTTCGGTGCCAGGATCTTCAGAATCTGAACAGGCAGCGCCGAGGTGAAATTGAAATTACCCGCGTCGGCGGACGGAACGTACGCGGTCAACGTTCCGAAAAAGCGGTCGCCGACGTAAAAGACGAACGTCGCCGTGCGGCTCACGACCTTCGACTCGATGACCCGGCCGCCGACGGCGAAGATCGAATAGCGGTTGTCTCCCGTCCCTGTCTTGCCGCCGATCGCCAACGGCTTGCCTTCGGCGTCGAGGAACGCGCCTTTCACCCGGACGGCGGTACCCTGCTCGACGACGTCGCGAATCGCGTCGCGGACGACTTCCGTGAGCTCGACCGACAGCACCCGCGTGCCCTCGTCCTTCCTCGCTTTGAGCTCCGACTCGAACGGCGTGCCCTCCGCGAACTTCATCGAATTGACGCGGATCGAGGGAAAGCGCATGCCCCCCGCCGAAATCACGCCCATCAGGTCGGCGAGCGCCGCCGGACGGTCCCCCGAGCTGCCCAGGGCCGTCGCGTACGTCGGCACCAGGCGAGCGAAAGGGAAGCCGACTTTGTGCCAGAGCTCGTGGAGATTCTGAAAGGCCTCCTGCTCCAGCATGATTTTGATCCGGATGTCCTGCTTCGGCTTGTGCTTGGAGTTGAACAGCCACTCGTAGGCTTCCTGGCGCTGGTTGGTGCTGGCTTCCATCACCTCGGAGAAGTTGGTCTTTGGCAGGCGGTACATGTGGGAGATGAGCCAGAGCTCGAGCGGATGCACGCCGGCAATGTAGCCCCGGTCCTGGAGCGAGAGCCTGCCCTGCCCGGTCTCGGTCATGCTTTTGTGGAGTCCTGCAATCTGCTTGTCGGTGAGTTTGGCATCCGGCAGCTCCTTCCGCACGAACTCGCCCACCTCGGCCGCGGTCGCTTCGGGCCGGACGACGGAATAGATCGCGGCGAGGCGACGAGGCGTCAGGCGGATCTTGGCGAGAAAGGATTTGAGGACTTCTTCGCCCGCCAGGCCCCGGTACTTGAGGTAGAAGCGGCCTAGGAACTCGCGCCCTTCCTTGTTTGCGAAGCGGGTCAGGTACTGCTTTCTCTCCGGGTCGGTGACGTCTTCCAGCATCTCGCGGGAGTGCGGGATCTGGCCAACGAAGTAGTACGCCACGTCGCGCATCAAGCGGATGAACGGCAGGTTGATCGACTTCTTCACTGCTTCCCGCATCGTCACGACGCGGTTGTTGTCTTCCTTGGCAAAATTCGAGAAGCGGTGCTGGCCGCCGCCGGTGAAGAACAGCTCACCGGGGTTGGCCGAGTAGGAGCGGTCGAGCGCTGCGTTCAGCATGGGTTTCAGGCCGCGGTCGGGGACCACTTTGAGGTAGTCGAGCGCCCATTGGCTGATGTGGTCGGCCGGATGGATCCGGATCTCGCCGAGCTGCTGGGGCGAGAGCTTCCGGTACTTGCCCCACAGCGTCTCGACGATCTCGAGGTAGCTCACGATCGTCCGGAGCTTCGCCGTCGAGCCGAGTTCGAGCTTGCCGCCTTCACTGACGTTGAACGGGCCTTCGACGTTGTCGGCCTGGATCCGCAGCACGTTGGCGTCGCCGACCCGCTCGCGCAGGGTGAAGCTGTAAATCACTTCCGCGGGATCGCCTTGGGCGAGCAGGCGATGGTCTTTCAGGCCGTTGGCCGCCGCGAACGCCGGGTCCTTCAGCTTAGTCAGAATCGCCGTCACTTCTTTTTGCGTGTCGTAGTCGAGCGTCGACTGCACGCGGAGATCCATCCGGTCGAGGGTGTAGAGGCGGTCGAAGCCGAAGAGATTCAGGAGGTGCACGCGCACGGCGTTGGCGGCCTTGCGCTCGACGAATGAGAGGCGTTCGGGCTGAAAGATGAAGTCGTTCTTGAAAGTCAGCTCTTCGCCGCTGACGGCGGCGCGGAACTCCTCGGTGATCACCCCGCCCTGCGCGAGCACGGTGAGGTGCTTGTCCGTCAGCGCCTTCAGCGCGTTCCGGTCCTGCTGAAGGTAGAACGCCGGACGACGCTGGGCGAGGAAGAGGCTAAGCACCTGCTTGTAGGCCAAGGCTTTGCGTTTCAGGACTTCGGGAGGGAGGTTCAGGTGCTCGACGTCGGTCAGCAGACGGTTCGCTTCCTCGAACGTCATGTTGTGCCAGGCCATCAGGCCGTGGCCGAGCCCCCGAATCTCGCCCGCGCCGGGTACGGCGCCGAGCGGCACCGAGTTGATGTAGTCGGTGACGACGCGCTGGCGCGCGGGCAACGTCTCGCGGCCGTCGAGGTAGGCACGCAGCGTCGCCGAATACATTTGAATGAGCTTTTCACTCGCCGACGTCGTGCGCCCTTCCGGGGAATGGCGGTACTTCTCGATCTGGGTCGCCAGAGTCGACCCTCCCGGCACGTCGTGGTCCGGAAAGATCTTGCTGATCACCAGGTCCAGGATGGCCCGCCCGAGGCGGCTCCACTCGAGCGTCGGATTTTTCCGTGGGAACTTCGTCGAGAGCAGGTCGCGGTTCTCGATGAAAAGCAACGTGTTGACGATGACCGGGGGGATCGCCTCGAAGTTCTCGTAGATCAGCTGTGGGTAAAGCGCGTTGAAGAGCGGCTTTCCCGTCTGGTCGAGCACCGTCAGGCCGGCCTGCGCTTTTTCGTGGTAGATCGGGTAGATCCGCCGGTTCTTCACGAGTTTGAGATGCTCCGGCGAGAGCCGTGCCTGCGACGAGATGTCGAAGCCGCGTTTTTGCAGGCGCTCGAGGATCCCCGGAAGCAGCGAATAGCCGTTGCGCTGGTCGAACGGCCCGTTGCCGGGAAAGGCGATGGCGTCGCTCGGCCCGCCTTCGACCGCGAAGGTGAGCTTGGACGCCTTGCGCGCGAAGTACCGCGACTGCATCTCGGAGGTGTCGAACTCTTTGACGAACATCACCGCGAAGACCGAGACCGCGAAGACGGAGCCGCCCACCAGACCGCGTTTCATGCGCAGCGGCATCGGCGGCAACTTGACGGCTTCCCGCACCAAGGTGAGACGCCTTTTGGAGCCGCGCGCGGCTTTGTCTTTGGCGGTGCCCATGGGTCTTTGGAACCAGGAAAAAGCGGGTGATGGTCGGAGTTTAGAGTCTGCTGGCGTTTTCTGCAAGTTGCAATGTAACATGCGCAAAACAGCCCTTTTGAATCGGAGTGGATGCCCCATGCTCTACCGCAGCTCGCTGCTCAGAATCTCCCTCGGCCTCGGCCTGGTTCTCATGTCGTTTCCCGCTTTGGCGCAGGCTAAAAAGAAGGCGAAGTCCAAACCCGTACCGCCGCCGGCCGCCGAGTCTCCG
>JAYVBB010000319.1:0-7869 GCA_043750715.1 Pseudomonadota bacterium
TACTGCCCAAGGGCGGGGGGCTTGCACACCACGGAAGGTTCTGGCTCCCTAGTAATTAGTATCGGTTCTCCAGCGGAATCTACTCTCACACCACGAGCCAGTTCCCACTCTAGCACAAAATACCCCATTGGCAGTAGGGTCAGAAAAACTTTTGCCGGGCCTCAAGCTTTAAGCCAAACTTCATGAAATCAAGAGGGTTTCGGCATGGCTGCGGTCATTTACATGGTGGCGACTCCGATCGGGAATCTGGACGATTTGACGCCCCGCGCGCGCGCGACTTTGACGGAGGTGGACATCATCGCCGCCGAAGACACGCGCAATACCCTGAAGCTGCTCGGCCTCCTCGGCATCCGGGGAAAGAAGGTGGTCAGCTACCACGACCACGGCGAGACCGAGCGCGCCGAAGAGCTGCTCGACGACATTGAAAACCGTGGCCTTTCGCTTGCGGTGGTGAGCGACGCCGGCACGCCCGGCATTTCCGATCCCGGTTTTCGCATCGTCGCCGCAGCTAAGGCGCGCGGCATCAAAGTGCATCCCGTACCGGGGCCGTCGTCGCTCACCGCGTTGGTGAGCGCCTCCGGCTTGCCTTCGAATCGCGTTCTTTTCATCGGCTTTTTGCCGCAGCGCGCCGTAGCCCTGAAATCCGAGATCGAAAGCTGGGCGGGCATGCGCTCTTCCATCGTGTTCTTCGAGGCGACACGCCGGCTCGAGCGCACGCTCGCCGAGATCGCGGAGTTCTATCCGACGGCCGAAGTCGCCGTCGGCCGCGAGCTGACGAAACTGTTCGAGGAGATCGTCCGCCTGCCGATCGCCGACGCACGGCAATGGGCGGGCTCCCATCCGTCGCTGAAAGGGGAGGCGACCGTCATGCTCTCGCTTGGCGAGGCGGGCGAGCTGCCTGCCGGAACGGTGGTCTGGACGGAGGCCTCGTTGGCCGAGGCCGCTGCGGCGGACTTCGCTGCCGGCTCGACCCTGAAGGACTTGCTGCAGAAGTACAAAGCAGCCGGCTTCAAGCGGACGGATCTCTACGCGCTGTTACTCCGCGCCAAGGACCGCGGTAACTAGCTGTATTCATATAGTTATTACGCCTCAAGATTGGCGTACGAACAGCCGATTTTGGTATGAAGCGATGCGGTCTTTTGGCAGAGGTTTTGGGGTTTTGCCTTTTTGGGGCGACGCCCGCGGCCGCCGTTCCCCAAGGTCTGATCTACACCGCGCGGCTGGGCGATGCGACCGGTCGCCCCATCGAAGGGCCGATCGAGGTCAGCATCTCGTTCTACACGTCGGCGACGGGCGGAACGCTGCTCGCCGGCGGAAGCAAAAAGCCGCTCGGCGGCGGCTGCATCCTGATGGTGGACGTCAGCGCGCGGGCGCTCCATGACACGTACCCAACGGCAAGCGGCTGGGCGTGTATCTGGAACGGCACCATGACGACGGCGCGCGCGTGGGCAATCTGCGCCAACATCCGCTAATTCTGCGCAACTCTATTTAAACAATTACGCCACAATGGCGCTAACTTACCCGCTTGTCTCAAAGAACCGCGTCATTATGCGTGGTTTCCTTGGAAAGGCGTTGACTTTGCGACGCCCGCATAATAGTTCTCCGACGATTTTTAACTAGATTCCGTCAATCCTTTAGGGAGGACTTCCATAATGAAAGCACGGTTGCTCATTGCCGCTATTGCTCTCGCCATCGCCCCGGCCGCCTTCGCGGCCGACCCGTTCGCCGCCGCCGACGCCCTGTTCGGCCAACGCGAAAACAACCACGCCAAAATCGAGGAAGCCCGTACCGTCTACCTCGCGATCCTGAACAACGCCGCCACGACCTCGCCGAACAAAATCCGCGCCGCGACGCAGCTCGGCCGCCTCGCCGTGTACGAAGGCGAAATGCTCTATCCCAAGACGGACAAAGACAACAGGAAGCGCGTCTTCCGCGCCGGCTGCTGGGAACCGATCGAATCCAAACTCTCGCCGACCGCGCTGGGCAGCGAAAGCGCCGCGTACTTCTACTTCGAAGGCGTCTGCCTCGCTTACTGGGGCGAAGCCGCCGGTACCATCGCGTCGCTTCCTTACCTCCCGCGTCTGCTCAACATGATCAAGAAGATCGACGACGCCGCCCACCCGGAATACCGCAACTTCGAAGGCGGCGGTCTCTACCGTCTGGCCGCGGGCGTGCATTCCAACCCGGCCGCGCGTGACTTCCCGGGCGGTCTCTACAACCCGACGCTCGCCGTCACCGAAATCAACAACGCGCTGGCGTCCCCCGGCGTGCAGGATCCGGTCATGCAGACGACCGTCAGCGGCGCCGACTTCTACGAAAACCACCGCGGCAAGGGCACGGCCCTAGTCGAGGCCGGCAAGACCGCGGAAGCGAAAGCTGCCTACGAGACCGGCATCGCACTGGTCACGGAAGCCATCGACAACGACAACGTGCCGCTGGGCCGCGTGCCGGAGACCAACTGGGACCTGGCCAAGATGCAGACCGAACTCGGCGCACTCTAAGCTCATTCAAGCGACAACTCCGAAGGATCTTCCAGCAATGGGAGATCCTTCGCTTTCAGAAGACGAATCGAAGGGGAAACCATGAAACGCATCGTGATCGCAACGGCTCTCGTCCTGGCGCCTCCGGCGCTGGCCTTCGAGAACGCCAAGACGCTGCCGAAGGGCGTGCGCAACATCGACCTGCGCTCAGTCAACACCGACATCGAGGAAAAATCGAACGGCGAAGGCAAGAAGCAGTCCCTGGCGGCGCCGTTGATGCAGGACCTGACCTTCGGCAAGATCGCCAAGGGTGAGGACGAGCTCAAGGCGAATCAGCTGCGCGCGTTCCTGACGACCAACGGCTTCAGCGAAGACGACGTCGTCGGCAGCTTCACCGCTGACTTGAACGGCCACCTTTCGGTATTCGCTCCGATCACGTCTTACGGCGTCACGGACAACTTCACGATCGCGATCGCCGTCCCTTACTACAAGGCGGAGACCTCCGTCGAAGTCGGCTTCCAGCCGAACGCGACGGCGCAGGCTTTCCTCGACAGCCTGGCGTCGACGGAAAACAACCAGACCGCCGCCGCCCGCGAAGCAGGCGACAAGCTGAACAAAGCGGTCGAGCGTCTGAACCAGAAGCTGGCCGACAACGGCTACGCCTCCCTGGAAGATTGGGAGGGCCAAGGCTTGGGCGACATCACGATCGCCGGCAAGAACCGGATCTTCCGCGCCCGCCGCCTCGAGATTGCCGCCACCAGCGGCGTCGTGCTGCCCACCGGCCGCACCGACGACCCGGAAATCCTGAACGACATGGCCTTCGGCGACGGCCAGGCCGACGTCTTCGAGCAGTTCTCGCTCGATCAGCCTCTGAACTTCGACTTCCGCCTCACCGAGTTCGGCAAGTACACGGTGCAGATGCCGGGCAACAAGAAAGTCCGCGAAGTCGAAGCAGACGAGAAGATCGAAGTCGACGAGGCCAGCACCCGCTTCAAGCTCGGCGACAAGATCGACGCCGGCACGTCGCTCGTCTGGGAACCGAAGTTCGGCATGGTGACGGGCGTGGGCTATACGTTCTTCAAGAAGTACGGCGACACGTACAAAGACCTGAACGGCGAGACGAAGTCGCTGCTCGAGCAAGGCACCGACCTCGAGGCCCAGAACATCGAGACGATGCTCGGCTACAGTACGATCCCGGCGTACCAGCGCGGCGACTTCGCCGCCCCGGTCGAGCTCAAGCTGACCTACGTCAAACAGTTCAAAAGCAAGAACATGCCGGTGACCGACATCGCGCAGTTCGACCTGAACCTTTACTTCTAAAGAGGACGATATGATCCGCAAACTGATTATCGCCCTGGTGCTCGTTGGCTGCGGCGGCAAAGTGAAGCAAGCCGACGACCAGTCGCACGCCCCGCTCAACCTCCCCGAGTTCGAAGGCAAAGGCAAAGCCCCCTTCGCGCTGACGGAAGAGCAGAGCAAATTGACCTACAAAGGCAACCTCCTCTTCTGGGACGACCTGGTCTCGCCGGAGCAGGTGCAGCGCGTGTCCAACGCGTCGGTGGGCGGCCGCCTCGTGCGCGCCGACTACCTCCATTTCAACAGGGACGAGCGCAGCCCGGTCGTCAAAGAGCTCGAGCAAAGGAAGACGGAAGCCGTCCAGATCGACAAGGCGATCGTCCAGTCGCGCAAAGACAACTTCGACGACATCGTCGAGCTGCAGGAACCGCTGCTCGTGACCTGGGTGCCCGCGCGCCTGGCGTCGCTGCGCAGCAAAGGCAAAATCTCCGACGGCGACGTGCTCGGGGCAAAGGGTCAGTTCGAGAAGTATTGCCAGGCGAAACTCTGGCAGACCGCGGTCAACCCGCTGCTCGGCCGTAAATTCGCCTCGCGCCCGACTCCTTTGATCATGTGCGAATCCTACTACGAGGAAGCCAAGCTCCTCGACCGGACGTCCGAGCTCTGCAAGGACGCCCCGGAAGGCCGCACGAAGAGCTACCTCGACTGCTTCTGGGCCGAAGGCGTCATCAAGACCGCGATGTTCGCGGCTCGCGACGGCATCAAATGCAAGGCGTCCGACCCGACCTCGGAAATGCGCACCGTCGCCGTCCAGAAATGGGTCGCCGCCGGAACGCTGCAAGCGGCACTACGAAACGAATTCGCCGCGGCCAATTCGCTCGCCGCCGTCGGCGCGATCTCCGACGCCGTGACGGCCGACAAGACTGTCCCGGCGGGCCTGCTCGCGCCCGAATGTGCCTCCGCCTTCAAAGGCAAAGCCGGCTTGCCGGTGGGCACCAGCACGCTGCTCAAGCCCCTGGGCCAGATCCTCAACATCGTCGAAGTGTCGGAAAACGTGCTGAAGCAATTCCCGTCCAACTTCGAGCTCCTGATTCCTTCCGCGGACGGCAGCGACTCCGACATCCTCGCGCGATACTCTTACATGGGTACCGACCTGATGACGTTCGCGGCCCGCCTCGGCGGCCCGTCGGTCAACGACCGGATCTTCAACAACGACGCCACCAAGTCGGTCCAGGAGGCGCTCGACATCCGCGCCCAGTACAACCTGGCGCCGGGCTTCGCCGACGTCCGCAAGATCGAAGCCGAATACGTGCCGGATGCTCTGGCCGGCAAGAAGGCCGCCAACGTCAAGCGCACCCAGGAGCTCGAGGCCCAGATCAAGCCGCTGGAAGAAAAAGACAACGAGATCTTCAAGCGTCTGACCGACGTCATCGGCGAAGGCGCCTCGGCGTCGATGGCGCCGGGCGTGTCGCTGGTCTTCGTCTCCTTCTCGCTCCAGCTGACTCGGGTCGAGGACCGCATCGAAGCGCGTCTGATCATCCGCGACCCGAAGGTCGCCCGCGGTGCGATCGGCTGCACCACGCTCACCGGCGCTCCTTGCGAAGCCGCCCGCTCCGACGCGGAAGTGTCGTGGGGATCGCTCAGCGAGGTCTCCTTCAACGCCGAGCACAACGAGCTCTCGGTCGGACTGCTGCTCGACGACCCGATGGCCCAGGGCCTGATCTTCGACGCCGGCGAGACGAAGCACAACCTGCTCCCCGTCGAAGACCTGAACGGCCGGACGCTCCGCCTTTCGGCGTACTCGAACCAGCTGCAGGGCGTTCTCGATTTCTTTACAGGGAAAGCCGAGCTGATTCAAAACGGCGCGGTCGAGCGGGAAGGCTCCATCTCAGGCGACGCCTACGACGCTAATCTGGCGGTCTGGAAGTAGAAATTGGCTAGAGGAGCAGTCGAGGGAAAGGGCTTGCAAGGCCGACTGGATTGGTTCAATTTAGTCGAAGAGTGAAACTGAAGCTTTGACGGCACCCCCCCTTTAATGTCGTCAAATTTTGTAGCGAGGCGCATCCTTTACGGATGCGCCTTTTTTCTATTTCGTGTTCACGACGCGCAGGCCCTTCGCGTCTTCTTCCTCGTTTGGCGGCTCGCCGATCTCGCCGTCGGGGAAGATCTTGTTCAGCGCGTTGAACGCCGCGATACGGTACGCCTCGGCGAGGGTGGGGTAGTTGAACACCATGTCGACGAGATCCTGCGCGTGGCCGTCCTTCGTCATGAACGCCAGCCCGATGTGGATCAGGTTGCAGGCGTCGTGGCCGAGGATGTGGATGCCCAGGATTTTGTGCGTCTTCGTGCAGATCAGGAGCTTCAGCAGGCCGTGGTCGTCGCCGCGGATGTAGCCGCGCGCGACTTCCGAATAAGCGCCTCTGCCGACGACGTAGTCGATGCCCTTGGCCTTCAGATCGGCTTCGGTGGCGCCGACGCTCGACAGCTCGGGAATCGTGTAGATGCCGATCGGATAAACGTTCGGGAACGGTTTGTGCGCCTTGCCGAACATGTGCAGCGCCGCTTGCCGTCCTTGCGCCGCCGACGTCGCCGCCAGAGCCGGCGCGCCGATGTTGTCGCCGCCCGCGTAGATGTTCGGGACGTTCGTCTGGTAGTGCTCGTTGACGAGGATCTCGCCTTTGTCGTTGGTTTTGATGCCGAGGCGATTCAAGCCGATGCGGTCGGTGTTGGGAGTGCGGCCGGCGCAGAAGAACAGCACGTCGGCTTCCAGCAATTTGCCGTTCTCGAGGCCCATCACCACGCCCGCGCCTTTGATCTTGGCGTCTTTCATGCGCGAACCAAGCTCGAACTTGATGTTGCGCTCTTCCATGATCTTCTTCAGCGCCAGCGCGACCTCCTGGTCCGCGTACTGCATGATCGTGCCGCGTCCGTCGATGATCGTCGTCTCGACGCCGAGTGCGGCGAAGATGCAGGCGTATTCGCACCCGATGACGCCGGCGCCGTAAATCAGCAGGGATTTCGGCACGCTTTCGAGCTTTAGAATTTCGTCGGCGTCGACGATGCGCCAACCGTCGAACGGCACTTCCGCCGGGCGGCGCGGGCGCGAGCCGGTGGCGATCAGGATCTGCTCGGCGCCGATCAGGATGACTTTGCCGTCCTGCTGCACGACGCGCACGGTGTTGCGGTCCTCGAGCGCGCCGAAGCCGCCGATGACCTTGATTTTGTAGCGCTCGAAGTAGCGGCGGACGAGGCCTTCCTCGTAGTGCGAGACTTTGTGGGCGTGGCCTATCAGCTTCGCGGCCGGCAGATCCCGGATGACGCGCTCTACCCACTGGCCGCCGGCGTGGAAGCGGATGTTGTGAATCGCGTCCATGCTTTCGCGCAGCGTCTTCGACGGGATCGTGCCGGTGTGGATCCAGGCGCCGCCGAGTTGGTCCGGGACCATTTCGATGACGGCGACGGTCTTCTTCATTTTCGCGGCTTGCACGGCGGCGCGGTAGCCGGCGGGGCCGGAGCCCAGCACGACCAGATCGAACGACTCGAGCTTGCTTTGAACCACGTCGCCCATGGCATCTCCTGACGGTGACATATGATACCCTCAAGCAATCGGCCAACTTAGGGCAGGACTTTATGACAGTCATCCTCTACGGCCTCTTGCCGCTGCTGGTGTTCGTCATCGTCGACGTCTACGCGGGGCTGCGCTGGGCGATCGGCTCGGCCGCGGCGTTCGCGCTAGCCGACATCTTTTTGACAAAAGCCTCGCTCGGCATTTGGGATCCCGGGAGCTTCGTCGCACTGGGTCTCATCCTCGGCCTCGGCGCTTACACGCTCAAGACCAAGAATCCGCTGTTTTTCAAGCTGCAGCCCACCGTTCTCGCGGTGATTTTCATAGCTATGTTGATTTACTACCAATTTTTCAGCGTGCCGCTCGGGACGCGCTACCTGCCGTTGATCCAGAAAGAGATCCCGGCCGAATACAAACAGATGTTCACGCCCCAAATCCTGGAGCAGCTGATCAATCGCTCGGCAACGACTCTCATCTTCGTGCTGCTGCTCCACGGGACGCTGTGCGCAATTGCAGCATGGAAGCTCG
>JAYVBB010000320.1:0-4839 GCA_043750715.1 Pseudomonadota bacterium
GGACATGGCCATCAGACAAGCGGAAGAGCAAGGCCTCGATCTCGTCATCGTCAGCGACAAGTCCGATCCGCCCGTCGTCCGCATTCAAGACTTCAAGAAGCTTGAGTACGAGAAAAAGAAGGCGAGAGCTAAGCAGTCCCGCACGTCCGAGCTGAAGGAAATCCAGCTCAAAGTAAACATCTCGGACCACGACCTGCAGACCAAGATCAACGCGATCAAGAAATTCTTGGAACGCGGCGACAAGGTGAAGCTCAGCGTGCGCCTCAAAGGCCGCGAGCGCGAGACGCCCGAACGGGCCTCGGCACTAATCAAGAAAGTCGAAGCGTCCGTCGAGTGCAAGGTCAGCCGCCTCCCCGGCCCGATGACCATTGCCATCCTCGAATCGACCGCCACGAAATCTTAGTTTTACCAATTTGGTAGCTCTGAAGCCCGCTCTCCGCGGGCTTACCAAGGCTTTTTTGGTCATTCACCAAAAGAAACGCCCCCTCACGTTCTTGACCCTTTGACCAAAATACTTTCTAATTGGATTAGTACTTTCCAGGACAATCCAACGTTTTCGCGTGACAGGACGTCGCGTCGAAATGCTCTAAAGCCAAGGGCTGGGCTTTAGCGCGTCAAACTCTCCAAGGAGGAGCCGGGCTATGAAGAAGACCGCCGAGAACAGGTACCCACACTCCGCAACGCTGTTCAAATTCTGTAAAGAGGCCCTAGAGATTCGCTACGAAGGCAACGTCAAGGTCATCGACCAGGACGTCGGAGCGATCCTGGGCTACGACCCGGCCGACTGCAGCCACTGGAAGAAGGGCAAGAAGAACATCCGCGCCCTGGCGACGCTGCGCTCGATCGCCGACCACCTCAACATCGACGAGCGCCTGCTCATCGACATCGCCTCGGGCAAAGTCGGCCTCGAAGAAGCGGTGTTCGAATACCGCGGCTACGGGTCCTTCGCGCTGCAAGGCCGGAGCCTCGAGAACCTGAAGAAGGAATTCTTCAAGAACCCGACGAAGTGGCAGCAGCCCGACGGCGGACTCAAGTCCTTCGAAGAGCTCTTCGACATCGACCGCACCGCGGTGGTCAAATCGGCCGAAGCCGTCCTGGCTTCCGGCAACTTCACCGAAGCCCCGATCTACATTCCCGAGATTTTCCAGCTCTACCCGGGAATCAAGCTCACCAGCGACGAAACGATCACCGAACCCGTGATCGTCGAAGCCCAAGGCGCCGGCGAGAACGCGACGACCAGCGTCCGCTTCCGCGGCCCCGAGATGCGTCCTTACGTGCGCTTCCTGCTCGCTAAGGACCTCTTCAAGCACCTCGTGCGCACGAACAGCAAGATCACGGCGCGCTTCGCCTCCTCGCCGAGCGAAGTGCTCGACGTCCAAGCCAACATCTTCGCCGGCCTCCTGCTGATCCCGGGCAAGATGCTGCGCAAGGAAGTCGAGTCGATCGACAGCTCGATCGACATCGTCCTCCAGCTCGCCGAGACGTTCTGGACGTCCAAGGCTCTGATGAATCAGCGCCTGCGGGACTACATGGAACACCTGAGCTGAGACCCGCCCGTACCTAAAGAAAGCCCGGCCAAAAGCCGGGCTTTTTTCATTTCAGCCAACCCACCTTTACCGCAACCGGGACCGCCCGGTCTCAAGATTTCGGGCCCGTCTCCGATTCAATGGGCATGGGCAAACCATTTAAACTCGCCAACGGCCTCCTGCTCCTATCTACGGAAGCACCGGGTGGCATTTATAATTCGGCGCAACTGAAGAAGATCGCGTCGCTCTGCGACGGCGACTCCTCGGTAGTCAAGGCGACGGAAGACCAGCGCCTGGCGATCTTCGTCGCCTCCGAAAAGGCCGCCAAAGTCGCCGCCGAGCTCAAGGCCGTCGGCCTGGGCGTGCGCCACTATCAGGATGGTCTGCACCAGCCCGTGAACTGCCTCGGCGAGATGTGCTCCGAGCACCTCCAGGACGCTCTGGGCACGAGCATGGAGTTGACGAAGGAGTTGGGCGGCATGACGCTCGGCACTCCGCTCAAGATCGGCATCAACGGTTGCGCCCGCAGCTGCGTCGCAACACACACGCTCGACATTTCGATCATCGGTGACACCAACGGTTACCGGATTAGTCTTGGCGGCAAGAACTCTCAGCTCCCGGAGATGGCTTCCTTTATGGCTGAGGGCGTACCCGCAGCGAAGCTGCCAAAATTGATCGCGAAAGTCGTATCGGTCTACAAAGAATTGGCGCAGAAGGGCGAGACTTTGCAAGAAGTCACCGAACGCGCCGGCTCCAAGAAGTTCATCGAAGCCTTGGCTCCGTATAGCCAGGACGCGGCTCAAGACGACCCGTTCTCCGGCCTGGGCGAAGACTCCGGCGCCGGCGCGTCCGCGAATTCCGGCCCCGAGATCGACGGCGACTTCGGCGACGTCTCCGCGAACGAACCGAACATCGAAGATCTGCAGATGATGGAAGACGCACCCGCGTCCGAAGATATCGACACCTCCGACCTCGACCTCGACATGGGCGAAGGCGAGACGGCCGCCGCTCTTTCCGAAGACCTGCCGCTGTCCGAAGACCTGCCGCTGTCCGAAGACCTTGCAATGACCGAAGAGCTGTCGATGACCGACGACGTCGCGGCCGCCGGCGCCGGCGAAGGCGAGCTATCCCTCGGAGACTCCCCCAGCGACGAGCTGACTCTCGAAGACTCCTCGTCGGAAGAGCTTTCGATGACGGAAGACGCGCCCCTGGCGTCGGACGACCTCGAGCTCACGATGGAAGACACGCCGGCCGGGCTCGAAGACTCCGCGCTCGCATTCGAAGAAGAAACGCCGGCCGAGCTCGAAGAGCTCAGCCTCGAGGACGTCACCGCCCCCGCGCCCCCGCCCGCAGCAGTGGCTCCGAAAGCCGTCATCGCCGCGGCCCCGGAAGCCGAAGCCGACGACCTCACCGCCGACGAAGTCAGCGACGCCGACGCGGACGCCTTCGAAGAGAAGCTCAATGCTTCCATCGCCGAAGAAGAAGCCTATCCCGAAATCGAGGACGCCAACTCCCTCGACCGCCTCGAAGCCATGAAACTGGTGGAAGAAGGCAGCGAAGAAGAGCCAGCCTCCGACCAGATTCACGAGAGCCTGTCCGTCGACGGCAGCTTTGAAGACCTCCAGATCGAGCACGAAGAGGAAGTCTTCGCCGACGACGCTCCGCATGCGATGCCCGCTGCCACTCACGGCACGTCCAGCTTCGAGTTCGTCGGCTTCGACCTGGCCGGCGAGCGGGTCACCCTCAACTTCTCGTCGGGCGCCTCGGTCGCCATCGACCCGCGCATGATCTCTCAAAACAGCCGCCGCGACCTCACGGTCGGCGGCAAGAAAATTAGCGTTGGTCACGTGGACGGCGGCCTCGAGGTCGAAGTCGACGGCGTCGCGATCTTCCTGCCGAAGCGCGCTGCGTGAAGCCCTTTCGCATCACGCTCGTCGCCACCGGTTCGCGTGGCGATGCGCAGCCCGCGTGCGGCTTGGCCGTCGCATTGCAAGCTCGTGGCCACAAAGTCGTCGTGGCGACGCACCCACCGTTCGAAACGTGGGTCCGGTCGCTCGGCCTGGAGTTCCGTCCCGTTCGCGGCAATCCACACGAGATTCTCCAGGATCCGGAAGTCCGCGAGACGTTGGAGTCGTTCAGCATTTCAGGACTCATGAAAGCGAAGCGACTGATGAAGAGCCTGTTCGGACCGCTCTATCACGACTGGATGATCGACTCGGCGGAAGCGGCGAAAAACGCCGACCTGCTCATCCATGCTTCCGTCAACCCGGCCGGGTACTGTGCCGCCGAGGCGAATCGGATTCCGGCAGTGGGTTTTGCCCTCCAGCCCATGACCCGTAGCCGCTATTATCCAAATGCTCTGACGAAGACGCCTCCGCTCGGCGCGGTCTCCAACGTCTTGTCCCACCGCGGCATGGAAATGGCTTGGTGGTCCTTGGTCGGAGCCCTGATCAACGAAAAGCGTCAGAGTCTCTTCGGCCTGCCCCCTGTTTCCAGCAAGCAATGGCACGAGCAGCACTACTCGGGCCGCATGCCGCTGCTGAACGCCTTCAGCCGGTTCATGATTCCTCCGCCCCCGGACTTTCCAGCATGGCACCCCGTCGTTGGACCGTGGTTTTTGAACCATGCACCCGACTACCGTCCCCCGGCCCCCCTCGCGGAATTTCTGAAGACCGGCACCAAGCCCATTTACGTTGGCGTCGGCAGCATGGTCGATGACGATCCGGCGGCATTCACTCGCATGATCGTGCAAGCGAGCGAGGAGTCCAAACAGCGCGTCGTGTTGTCGTCAGGGTGGTCGGGTCTCGGGCAAAGCGACTTGCCGAAGAACATCCACTTGGTAGGCGACGTCCCGCATTCCTGGCTCATGGATCACATGGCAGGCGGCGTGTCCCACGGCGGCGCCGGGACCACGGCGGCGATCCTTCGCGCCGGAATACCCTGTTTCGTCGTTCCCTTCATGGCTGACCAGCCGTTCTGGGGCAAACGCGTCCATCAGCTCGGCGTCGCCCCAAAGCCGATCCCTCGCAAGAAGCTGACGGCGGAATCCCTCGGCCGTGCTCTGAGCCAAATGGCTTCAGACAAAGCGATGCGCGGCCGCGCCGAAACCCTGGGCACCAGCATTCGCTCGGAAGACGGCCTCGCCAATGCAATCGCCGTCATAGAAAACGAGGCGCAGACACCCCGTCTCAGTCGTGCTTCTTGACCACGGTCCCCGCGCTGGTCACGCTGAGCATCAGCGACACGTTGTCCGCGAAGAAGCTGCTCAGGTTCGCGTAGCGGCTTCTGAGCTGGTAAGCCCAGAATAGCTGCC
>JAYVBB010000321.1:0-3205 GCA_043750715.1 Pseudomonadota bacterium
GCTGGAGGACGGCGAAGGCAATCAGCTCGGTGACGGTCCTTCGGCGGAGCTGCTCACTGCCTTCGGCTTCCCGAACGAGTACACGTCGAAGCCGCCCTACACGTCCAACTATTGGGTGACGCCGGGCGCCTCCTTCACGACCGCGATCTCGGAGCTGGACTCCGTCGTCGAGGCGACGTGGCAGATGGTGACGGGCAAGGTCTACGAGGAGATCGTGATCTCCGACGGCGGCGCGGGCTTCCTTGCGGGCCAGTACGTGACGCTCCCGCCGGCCTTCGGCATGGGCGCCGCGCAGTCCTACCAGACCGGCTACAACCAACTTCAAGTTTGGTTCAACACAGGCAAGACGCGAGTCGCCGACGACTGGAACGAGGACGCCAACCTCGGCGCCGGCATCGGAAACCGCATTCAGCTCGCCTACGATCTCCCGATCGACACGAAAATCATCTTCCGTATCCAGACGGGCGGCGGGCAAACAGGGACGATCGGGATTAACGCTCCCGACGTCTACGACGAGGGCGTGCTCGTCGCGGCGACGATTGGCCAGATCAACTTCATCGGCGGCGGTATTCGTGCCGTGCCGAACGGCCCCTCGGGCGTCGATGTCGAGATCCGCGCCGTGCGCGAGATGGGCAAGCTCTACAAAAACATGACGGGCGTCTCGCTTGCCGCCGGGAAAGCCCTAGCCTTCCTCAACGACGGGACGGTCGGTCTTGCCGACGCCAACGTGAACACGCTCTTCGACTTCGCGGGCATCTCTGACGCCGTGATCCCGACGGGGAGCTTCGGCCTCGCGATCAAGCTGGGGAACGTCCCTGGGTGTCTCTCCGCCCTCGGAGCGGTGCCTGGAGATGCGGTTTACCTCTCCACGACTCCGGGCGAGCTGACGCTCACGCCGCCGGCCGACCCTTTGACGGCTTCGATCATCCGCCTCGGGCGCGCAGAGCCGCCGGACGGAGTCGCGACCGTGAACGCATACGACCTGTGGCTCGCACCCGAAGTGATCTCCGAACCGGCTTGAGGGGCAGATGACGAGTAAAAAGCTTCAAACGCTGGACGGCGGCAAGGTCGTCCCGATCGAGTCGGAAGACACGCAGCTCGACTTCGCCTCAGTGCGGATCGGTGCCGCCAAGGGCGTGCTCTCGCAGTTCGACGCGAACACGATGCAGGTCGACAAGCGTCTGCGTGCCGCCGCCGGCGTCCAGCCGGAAGACCTCGCGACGGTGGGGCAGGTTGAAAGCAGCCTGAATACGATCGCGACGAATCCGGCCCCGACAGTCGCGACGGCGACGATTGGCACGCTGATGAATCCGTGGGGCGGCTTCTACATCAAGGACACGGCGACGGCGCAGGTCTACCTGCTACGGATCACCAACGGCATCGTCGACTACGCGGAGGTGCCGTAATGGGGAGCGCCAAGATACGAGCGAGCGCGATCATTCTCACTCCAATAGTCGACGGCGACGCTCCGAATAATTCCATTTTCTCCGATGCCGGAAACAGCGGCGCCTTCACCAATAAAACGCCCGCAGGCACCGTGACGGCGGTCGGTGCGGTCTCGAGCGCCGACGCATTCGGGAAGCTCGCGAAGAACGCTTCGGGCACGACGATCGCGGCGAAGAAGGCTGTCTCGAAAAAAGCCGACGGCTCGATCGTCGTCTCCGACAGCGACTCGGTCGACGGGCAGAAGCCATATGCGATCACGGCCGCCGCGATTCTCGATGATGCCTTCGGTCAGCTCTACCTCTTCGGCCGAAACGTCCCCGGCGCTCTCACCGGCTTAGGTTTCGTCGCAGGTGATTCGATCTACATCTCGCAGACCGCAGGATTCACGAACGATCCTGGAAGCTTTACCGGCAACGACGACACCATCACCTTCATCGGCATCGCCGACTGCGCGGACAACACGATGAGCGCGACAGCCACGGATCTCGTGATGATCCGTCAAGAACTAACCTCTCCGTGACGAAAGAGGAAGCAAAGACCATGGCGAAGAAATCGGCGGAGAAGCCGAAGGACGTGACTCTTGCCTTTCGCAATCTGCAAGAAGAGCTTCTTTCATTCAAAAATTTTCACAACATCGCTGAGGCCTTGAAGGTGCTTGCGGTGAAATTTGATCAAGACCTTGCTCGGATCGCCGAGGAGCACGGAGTCACCACCATCTCAGTCGAAAGCTTTTTCCGTCTGGGACAATCCAAAGCTCAGGAGTAAGGCACATGGCAGCAGTCAATAGGGCGTATATCGTTTATGAGAACGGCCATTTTAAGCAGCGGCAGAGCCAAGCCGACGAAGTGATCTTCACTCTCGTTCGCATCGGCGGCTCGGGCGGCAAAGACCTCTCGATCGTCGGCGGCCACTGGGACTTCAGCGCCGTTAAGCTGACGAACATCGCCGCCGGCACGGGTTCGGGCCACGCGGTCGAGTTTGCGCAGCTCAACACCGCCCTGGCGCTGAAGCAGTCGGTCTCTGAGAAAGGCGCTGCCAACGGCTACGCTTCCCTCGACGGCGGAGGCAAGGTCCCAGTCGCACAGCTTCCGTCTGCGGTGATGACCTACGAGGGCGTCTACAACGCAACGACGAACAGCCCCGCACTGGTCGACGGTACCGGCGACGCGGGCATGGTCTACCGTGTCGGTACCGCCGGCACACAAAACTTCGGCTCGGGCGCGATCAGCTTCTCGGTTGGCGACTACGCGATCTACAACGGCTTGACTTGGGAGAAATCCGACACGACCGACGCCGTCGCCTCGGTCAACGGTCTGACCGGTGTCGTGACGATCGTCACGGACGACATCGCGGAAGACGGATCGCCGGTGAATCTCTGGTTCACCACGGCACGCGCCAAAGCTGCCGCCGTTGCCGACTCGATCACCGACGGCGTCACGGATGTCGCTCCCTCGCAGAATGCCGTCTTCGACGCCTTGGCGCTGAAGGCCGACACCGCGCACACGCACTCGATCTCGGACGTCACCGGACTCCAAGACGCGCTCGACCTGAAGGCCAACACCTCGGAGGTCGCTCTCGCCGCCGAGACGCTCACGAACGATGAAGGCGCGACGATCAACGCCCGCGCTATCGTGTGGCTCACCGGCGACGGCCTGGTCCAACTCGCACAAGCGAACGATGCGCTCGCACCGTGGTCGGTTTTCCGTATGCAGCAGTCGGCCTCGATCCTCAACGGCACCGCTGGAGTCTTTTGGAAGCC
>JAYVBB010000322.1:0-2417 GCA_043750715.1 Pseudomonadota bacterium
CCATCGGCTACAACTATCGCCCATGGAACGATTCGTCCGCAAGCTGCAAAGACTCGCCCTCGCAGGGATTTTGGCCCTCTCGACGACGGCGCTGAAACCCGTCGAGGATCCGGCGCTGAAAGCGTTCGATCAGGCGGCACTTCTCGTCAAAGACAACTACTTCGACAAGACGCTTGCAGGTCGCCCGTGGGATCAGCTCGTCGATCAATACCGTAAAGAGCTCGGCAAGGGCGCCGACGACGCTCGTCTCGGCCGCGCGGTCGACGGACTCTTCGCGGAGCTCAAATCCTCGCAGCTCAAATTCCTGACGAGCGAATCGCAGGAGTACTGGGCGTGGCGTTCCATCTTCCACGGCTGGGAAGACTCCCGCCTGCGGCACGTCGGCGCCTGGTTCGAGCGCCGTGGCGACCGCTGGTTCGTGCGGCACGTGTTCGCCGGTTCGCCGGCAGCCAAGGCGGGGCTGATGCGCGGCGACGAGATCGTCTCCGTGCAAGGGAAGCCCTTGGACCCGGTCGCCTCGTTCACACGCCTTGCCGCGGGAGCCAAGGCGGACGTCGTTTACCGCCGTACCCCCTGGACCGCCCCGGTGACGCTCTCGCTCGACACCGTCGTGGAAAGCTACGGCGAAGCCCTCCTGAAAGACATGCAAGCCGGGCAGTCGCTGAGCAAACTGGACAATCTGAAGGTCGCCTACGTCGCCCTCCCCTCCGCCACCGACGACCGCTTTCGCGGGGAGTTGCAGCGGGCCGCCGTGACCGCGGAAGCGCAGGCCGACGCTTTGGTGCTGGATCTCCGGGACGCCTTCGGCGGCGGTGACCTGACCTACCTCGAAGCCTTCTTCGGAGACAAGGCGAAGCCCCTTTACTCCAAACCCCTCGTCGTCCTCGTCAACGAGCAGACCCGGCACGGCAAAGAATGGCTCGCCTGGCTGATCCAGAAGAGAAAGCGCGGAGTGATCGTCGGAACCCGCACCGCGGGCTCGCTCCGGCCGGCGCAGATGCTGGAAGTCGCGCCGCGCCGCCAGGCCGTGATCGTGCCGGTCGGCGACGTCGACGCGCCGGGCGCCGAGCTCGAAGGCCGCGGCGTCGCGCCCGACGAGGAAGTCGAGCAGACGCTGATGTACGCGGGCGGCGCCGACCCGCAGCTGACGCAGGCGGTGAAACGGGCGCGGATTCTGGCGACTCCGCGCTAGTCGACCATGCGACGAGATCCTTAGGGGCTTGACGCCCTCAGGATAGACCCTCGCGGAGCGAGGGTCTATTTTCCGCCTAAAGCCTTGCGGACGCCGTCGATCTCACCAACGTGCGTGGACGTCGTCGAGATGTGGGGTTTGTGTCGTCTTGATGTGGCCCTCGACCTCGCCGACGAGAGTCGAGATGCCGTCGATCTGCGACTTGGTGTCCTTCGCCAGCTTGAGCAGCTGGTCCTTGATCTTCATCAGACTGTCCTTGTCGGTGAACAGCACCTTGGCGTCACCGGTGAGCGTCTTGACGTCGCCGTCGAGGTTCTTCTTGATGTTGGCCAGGCTCTTGACGTGGGCGCCGATGTGTCCGAGGCCACCGATGTCGAGCGCGACGGCCGTGCCCATGAAGGTCATTGGCAAGGCGACGACCGTTACACCGAGCAGAAACGACAAGAGATCAAAGCGACGGGCAGACATTGCGACTCCTTCTGATTTTTTCAGAGGGAAAGTCTAACTGCTTAGTTGGCGCCTTGCCAATACCAGAGCTGGATCTTGGCCTTTTCCGCGTCGTCCGTCAGACCGCCGGGGGCCATGTCCTTAGGCATTTCGCCGTTCATCACCCACGTGTAGATCGTGTTTTTGTAGGTCTGAGCCGACGTCAAGTCGTCCGAATTGAAGCCGCCTCCGCCTTTGCCGGCGTGGCAGGCGCCGGACCCGTCGCAACGGGCGTTGATGACTTGGGTCGAGAGATTGCCGAGGAACGTATAGGCCGTCGGCGTGATGCCGAAGGACGCCGCTGATAGGTACTGAGTCGAATCGATCCCGTCGGTGGCCGTAATCTTGATTTTGTAGGAAGCTCCCTCGAGATTGGCCCCGCCTGCCCACACGTAAGGCGACGCACCGGCGTAGGCCGTCACGACGTTGGTGAACGTCGCGCCGCCGTCGTCGCTGACATCGATCGTCACCGTCACGGGATCACCGTCCGTGTCGGCTTTGGTGAAGTTGATCGACACGGCCCCGGCGGAGTCGACCACGCCTTCGGCAACGCTGCTGCCGTCGAAGGCGCCGACCAAACCGAGGGTCGGCGGGGTGTTGGTGCCCGTTGCGTTGTCGACGTGCACCGTACCGGTCGACGCGACGGTCAAAAGCTTGGTGCCTTCGCCGTCGAAGAGGTCGAGGTAGAGGAAATAGTTGCCGCCGACGGCGACCGTCGCCGTGTTCCAGGGCGTCGTCA